>NZ_BAAGZJ010000010.1:0-134901 GCF_054778635.1 Nocardiopsis nanhaiensis | reverse complement strand
GCGGGCCGCGGCGGCGCCCAGCTCGCGCATGGGCTGGCGCACGGTGGTCAGGGCCGGGCGGGCGTGGCGGGCGGCCATGATGTCGTCCCAACCGGTGATGGCGAGGTCGGTGCCCACGGTGAGGCCGAGTTCTTCGGCGGCCTCCATGGCGCCCAGGGCCACCTCGTCGTTGACGCACACCAGGGCGTCGGGTGCCGAGGCGCCGCCCAGGACCTCCTTGGCCCTGGTGCGGCCGTCGGCGACCCCGAATCCGCAGGGCACGGGTGTGCGTAGGGGTAGACCATGGGAGGTCAGGACCTGTTCGAGCGCCGACCAGCGCTGGGCGGTGTCGCTGGAGTCCTCGGGTGAGCCCAGGTAGGCGATGTCGTTTTTGCCGAGTGCGACCAGGTGCTCGGCCAGGGCGCGGGCGGAGTCTTCGTTGTCGGCGGTGACGTTGTCGGCGCCCGCGATGGCGGGGCGGGCCATGAGGACTACGGGGACTCCCGAGGCCATGATGTCGGTCAGGGCGGGGTCGTCGACGGTGCGGCCGAAGACTAGGAGTCCGTCGACCCGGTCGGCGAGGTCGCGGACCGCGCGTTCTGGGTCGGTGCGCCCGCGGGTGGACAGGATCAGTACGGAGTGCCCCAGTTCGGCGGCGACCTCTTCGTAGCCCAGGATGACCTCGGCGAAATAGGGGCCGGACAGGTCGGGGAAGACGATGCCGTTGGCGGCGTGCCTGCGTTCGGCCAGGGCCACGCCGAGCCGGCTGGGGCGAAAACCCAGTTCCAGGATGGCCGCGCGGACCCTTTCCTCGGTGGCGGTGGAGACCTTGGCGGTGCCGCGGAGTACGCGGGAGACGGTGGCGGGGGAGACGCCCGCGTGTTGTGCCACGGTGCGGATGGTCACACCGGTGGCGGGGTCGTCCGAGGCCATCGCGTCATCCTCCTGTATGAAACCGGTTTCACATAGGAGGGTGGCACGCTCCCGCCCTTGTTGTAAAGACGGCTCGGGCACAGGGCAGCCGCGACTCACGGTGACGCCGACAGGCAGTGTCCGGGAACAGCGCGGCGGTGCGGGGCCAGCCCGCACCGCCGGTTCTCCTCAGTCAGTTGGCCGCCGCCAGCCCTAGACCGCGGGGTCCGCCTCGCCCGTCAGCGCGGCGGTGACGTCCTCGATGATGCGGTGGGCGCCGTGGTAGTTGGCCGAGCCCCAGAAGTCGTAGTCCACGCGGTACAGCTCCTCGTCCTGGACGGCGTCCAGGTTGGACCAGACGCCCTCGGAGAAGGTGTCGGGGGCGTCGGGGTAGCCCGACCCGGCCAGGACGAAGACCGCGTCCCCGTCGGCCTGCTCCAGGTTCTCGTAGCTGTGCGGGATGTAGTCGGTGCCGTCCCCGCCCTCCAGCTGGGTGCCGGGGCGCTCGAAGCCCAGGTCCCCGACGATCTGGCCGGGGAAGGACTCGGGGGTCTCCAGACGGATCTCGGTCTCGTCCTGCAGCCGCACCAGCGACAGCTCGGTCGAGGCGGGGTCGACGCCGGCCTCGGCCAGTTCGGCCCGGGACTCCTCGACTGCCTCGTCGTAGGCGGCCACGGCCTCCTCTGCCTCGGCCCGGGCGTCCAGGACCTCGCCGACCTCCTCCAGGTGGCCGCGCCAGGCCCCGGTGCCCTCCCACTCCAGCAGGACGGTGGGGGCGATCGCCTCCAGGTTGTCGAGCATCCCGGCCTGCGTACCCAGCTCGGTGCTCACCCCGATGATGAGGTCGGGTTCGGTCGTGGCCAGCTCCTCGATGTTGACGTCGTCCTCGACCGGGGAGTTGGTGACCAGGTCCAGGTCCGAGCCGTCGACGTCCTCGGGCAGGAAGGGGGGCAGCTCGTGGTCGTCCGCGCCGGGGGTGCCCATGGTGCCGACCACGTCGTGGCCCAGCTCGGTGACCGCGGCCAGGGAGGGCCGCCACAGTACGGCGATCCGCTCAGGGGAGTCGGGGATCTCCACCTCCCCGTTCACTGCCTCCACGGTGCGGGTCGGTCCGTCCCCGCCGGCGTCGTCGGAGGCGGTGTCGGTGCCGCAACCGGCCAGGGCGAGCACCCCGACCAGGGCGGGCAGGCTCAACAGGCGCAAACGGTGCGCGAGATCGGGCATCTGTGGGATCCTTCCGTGCGAACAGGATATAGGTAAGGCTAACCTGTCCAGTGTGTGGTTCGGTGGAAGTTCACCCATGCCCTACGATGCCTCGTCGGCCTCACTATAGGCGAGCCTCACCTAACCCACCCCAGCACCCAGTCACCCAGACAGACGAACGGGGAAGCCGTGGCCCTGCGCGCGCCCGCACCAACGCGCCCCACCCTCACCAGACGCGTCATCCGCCCCACCGGCCTGATCATCGCCCTGGGGGCCCTCGTCGTCTGCGCGCTCCTCAGCGTCTCCGTCGGCGCCAAACCCATCCCCGTCGCCGACGTCTGGGCCGCCCTGACCGACCACGACGGCTCCTACGACCACGACGTCATCCTCACCCTGCGCGTACCCCGCACCATCATCGGCATCTTCGTCGGCGCCGCCCTCGGCCTGGCCGGAGCCCTCATGCAGGCCCTGACCCGCAACCCCCTCGCCGAACCCGGCATCCTGGGCATCAACTCCGGCGCCGCCGCGGCCGTCGTCATCGCCGCCTTCGTCCTGGGCGCCAGCGGAACCAACCTGGTCTGGCCCGCCTTCATCGGCGCCGCCGTGGCCGCCGTGGCCGTCTACGCCCTGGGCTCACGCGGCCGCGCCAGCGCCACCCCCGTACGCCTGGCCCTGGCCGGAACAGCCCTGGCCGCCGTCCTCCAAGGCCTCATCTACGGCGTCATCGTCTTCAACGACTTCGTCTTCGACCGCATCCGCTTCTGGCAGGTCGGCTCACTGACCGGCCGCGACCTCGACATCTTCTGGCAGGTCGCCCCCTTCCTCGTCGTGGGGATCCTCGTCACCCTGGCCCTGGGCCCCTCCCTCAACGCCATGGCCCTGGGCGACGACCTGGCCGCCACCCTCGGAGCCCGCATCCCCCTCATCCGCGCCGGAACCGCCGTCGGCGTCATCCTGCTGTGCGGCGCGGCCACCGCCGCGGCCGGACCCATCTGGTTCGTCGGCCTGATCATCCCCCACGTCGCACGCGTGATCACCGGCCCCGACCAGCGCTGGCTCCTGCCCTACGCGGCCGTCCTGGGCGCCATCCTCCTCACCGCGGCCGACACCGCCGGACGCGTCGTCCTACCCAGCTCCGAACTGGAGGTCGGCATCATCACCGCACTCATCGGGGCACCCCTGTTCATCGCCCTGGTCCGCAGCAGAAAGATGGCCCAGCTGTGAGCGACACCCTGGCACGCAAGCGCCGTACCGCCGAGCGCGGCCGCATCACACCGAGCGGCTCCCGCGTGTGGCGCTCCCCGGCCGAGCGGCTGTCCTTCCTGGTCCGCCCGCGCACACTCGTGGTCTGCCTGACCCTGGCAGCCGTCACCTTCGCCACCCTGGTGGTCTCGGTCTCGGTCGGCGACTACGAAGTCCCACTCTCCGCCGTGCCCGCCGCCCTCCTCGGCTTCGGCGAACACCTCGACGTGTTCTTCGTCCAGGAAGTGCGCCTGCCCCGTGCCCTGACCGCCATCGGCGTGGGCGCCGCACTGGGCATCGCCGGCGCGGTCTTCCAGAGCCTGTCGCGCAACGCCCTGGGCAGCCCCGACATCATCGGCTTCACCTCCGGAGCCGCCACCGGAGCCGTGGCCGCCATCCTCATCCTGGGCGCCGGCCGCCTCGTGATCTCCCTCGGCGCCATCGCCGGCGGGCTCATCACCGCCGCCGTCGTCTACCTGCTGGCCATGAAGAACGGCGTCCAAGGCTACCGGCTCGTCCTGGTCGGTATCGGCGTCAGCGCCATGCTCGCCGCGGTGCGCGACTACCTCATGACCCGCGCCGAACTCACCGACGCCCTCGGCGCCCAGATCTGGATGATCGGCAGCCTCAACGGCCGCGGCTGGGGCGAGACCGCCGCCGTGTGGATCGGCGTGGCCGTCCTGGTGCCCGTCATCCTGGCCGTGGGCCAACGCCTGCGCTTCATGGAACTGGGCGACGACACCGCACGCGGCCTGGGCGTGTCCACCACCTCCACCCAGATCATCGCCATGGCCGCAGCCAGCGCCCTGACCGGCGCCGCGATCGCCGTGGCCGGCCCCATCGGCTTCGTCGCCCTGGCCGCGCCCCAACTCGCCCGACGCCTGACGCGCACCGGCGGCACCACCCTGGTCGGCGCCGCCCTCATGGGCGCCACCCTGCTCGTCCTGGCCGACCTGGTCGCCATGCGCGTCCTGGCACCCACCCAGCTGCCCGTGGGCGTGGTCACCGCCGTCATCGGCGGCAGCTACCTCATCTGGCTGCTCTACTCAGAATGGCGCGGCGGCCGCTCCTAACCCAGCCGCACCCGACCTTGGCCCAGCCACACCCGAAAGAGAACGCATGACCGACGACGCCAGCACCCGCCTCAACGGCCAGGACCTCACCCTGGCCTACGACCAGCGCGTCATCTCCCGTGAGCTGGCCGTGCACATCCCCGACAACTCCTTCACGGTGATCGTCGGCCCCAACGCCTGCGGCAAGTCCACCCTGCTGCGCGCCCTGTCGCGCACGCTCAAGCCCGCCCAGGGCAGAGTCCTGCTCGACGGCCAGGTCATCGGCTCCTACCCGGCCAAGGAAGTCGCCCGCCGCCTGGGCCTGCTCCCGCAGTCCTCCATCGCCCCGGACGGCATCGGCGTGGCCGACCTGGTCGCCCGCGGCCGCTTCCCCCACCAGAGCTTCCTGCGCCAGTGGTCCAGCCACGACGAGGCGGTGGTGGCCGAGGCCATGGAGTCCACCGGCGTCACCGCCCTGGCCGACCGATCGGTCGACGAACTCTCCGGCGGCCAGCGCCAGCGCGTGTGGCTGGCCATGGTCCTGGCCCAGCAGACACCCCTGCTGCTGCTGGACGAGCCCACCACCTACCTCGACATCGCCCACCAGATGGACATGCTCGACCTGTGCGCCGACCTGCACGCCGAACGCGGCCACACCCTCGTGGCGGTCCTGCACGACCTCAACCACGCCTGCCGCTACGCCACCCACCTGATCGTCATGCAGGACGGCGCCATCGTCGCCGAGGGCGAACCGGCCACCGTGGTCACCGCCGACCTGGTCGAGAAGGTCTTCGGCCTGCCGGTGCGCATCATCGGCGACCCCGAGACCCACACCCCGATGATCGTGCCCGTCGACCGCCGCGGCACCCAGCGCGAGCACGACTGAGCGGGGCCGGGGCCGCTACCTGCGGCCCGGCCGCCTCGGTCAACGGTGCTCAGCGCTCCAGCAGCGCCCGCAGTTCCTTGACCACCCCGTCCGGGTCCTGCTCGGCCATGAAGTGCCCGCTGTCGACCGTGGTGTGGCGCAGGTCGGCGGCCCAGGCGCGCCACAACGCGGCGGCGTCGAAGCCCAGAGCCGCACCCCAGTCCTGCTGGAGCACCGTCACCGGCATCGACAGGCGCCGCCCAACGGACCGGTCGGCCTCGTCGTGTTCGACGTCGATCCCAGCCGAGGCCCGGTAGTCGGCCACGATCGAGTCCACCGCCCCCGCGCTGGCCTCCAGGTAGGCGCGGCGTACTTCGGGAGGGAAAGCCCCGGGACCGGTGGACCAGGCGTCCAGGAAATGGCCGAAGAACGCGTCCGCGCTGGCCTCGATCATCTGCTCGGGCAACCCGGGAGGCTGTGCCATCAGGTACAGGTGGAAGCCGACCGCGCCCCGCACCCCGTGCAGTGCCTCCCACATGTCCAGGGTCGGCAGCACGTCCAGACTGGCCAGATGCGTAACGGCCTCGGGGTGATCCAGTCCGGCCCGGATCGCCACCAGCGCCCCGCGGTCGTGCCCGGCCAGCGCGAAGCGCTCGTGCCCCAGTGCTCGCGCCAGCTCGACCACGTCGGCGCCCATGGTGCGTTTGGCGTAGACCTCGGGGCCGGTCGCCTCGGGCTTGTCGCTGTCTCCGTAGCCGCGCAGGTCGGGGCAGATGACCGTGTGGTCGGCGGCCAGGTTCGCGGCCACGTGCCGCCACATCAGGTGGGTCTGCGGGAACCCGTGCAGCAGCACCAAGGCGGGGCCCGACCCGCCGACAGCGGCGTTCAGTGACACCGCCGGGGCGACCCGCACCTGCTTGTACTCGAATCCTTCGACGACCGGAGCCATGTTTGCGCCTGCTTCCTGTTGTGGTGGCCAGCGCTCTGAGTCTGTCGCGCCCCGATGAGCAACCGATGAGCGCACGGGTCGCGCTGTACGGTGACCTGGGAACCCAGAGTTCCCTGCACGCAGGGTCACGGCCCACACAGCCCGGGCCACACGGACACAAGGGGGAACCGATGCGGATGTCGTTCGGCGTACTCGGCCCCGTCACGGCCTGGGACGAGGCCGACCACCCCCTCGAACTCAAGGGACCCCGCCACCGCGCCGTCCTGGCCCGCCTCATCCTCGCCCGCCGCCGCGTCGTCCCCCTCGAACTCCTCATCGACGACCTCTGGCAGGGCGCTCCACCCGCTGGCGCCACCAACGCCGTGCGCACCTTCGTCGCCGCCCTACGACGAGCCCTGGAACCCGACCGCCCACCCCGCACCCCCGCCCACGTGCTCACCACCCAGGGACCCGGCTACGCGCTGCACGCCGCACCCGACTCCGTCGACGCCTGGCTCTTCGAACAGCGCCTCACCCAAGCCCGCACCCTGCCTCCCCGGGACGCCCGCACCCGACTCCACCAGGCCCTGGACTCCTGGCGCGGCCCGGCCTACGCCGACTTCGCCGACGCCCCCTGGGCCCGTGCCGAACGCGCCCGCCTGAGCGAACTGCGCCTGCACGCACTCGAGCACCTCGCCCAGACCCGCCTGGACCTGGGACAGGCCGCCCAAGCCGTCCCCGACCTGGAAGCACACGTAGCCGAACACCCCTGGCGCGAGGACGCCTGGCGCCTGCTCGCCCTGGCCCTGTACCGCACCGACCGCCAAGGCGACGCCCTCGCCGTCCTGCGCCGGGCCCGCACCCTGCTCATCGACCAACTCGGCGTGGACCCCGGTCCCGCCCTGCGCCGCCTGGAGGACGACATCCTCCACCAAGCCGACCACCTCACCTCCACCCCACCCGGGACCCGCACACCGGAAACCACCCCCGGCCCCGAACAGCTCTGGATACGGGCAGCCGACGCCTACCAACGCACCGTCACGCCCGGCGCCCACGCCCGGCTCCACTCCACCGTCGGCCTCCTGCGCGACCTCGCCGTCACCGGGGGAGAGGGCCTCCGAACCGCCAGAGCCCAACGCGTGGCCGCCATCACCGCCGCCGAAGAACTCAACGACCCCCACCTGACCGCCCGCGTCATCGGCGCCTACGACGTGCCCGCCAACTGGACCCGCGTGGACGACCCCGAACAGTCCGAACGCGTGGTCGCCGCCGCCGAACGCGCCCTGGCCGCCCTACCCGCCCAGGGAAGCGAAGCGGCCCGCTCCCGCCTCCTGGCCACGATCGCCCTGGAATCCCGAGGCACACACGACCCCCGCGCTCCCCACGCTGCCACCGAAGCCGAACACCTCGCCCGGCAACTGGGTGACCCCGTCCTGCTCGCCTTCGCCCTCAACGCCCGCTACATGCAGACCTTCCACCGCACCGGACTGGCACCCGAACGCGACGCCGTGGCCACCGAAATGCTCACCCTGGCCACCCGACACGAACTGGTCAACTTCCAGATCCTGGGACACCTCATCGGGCTACAGTCCCGCTCAGCCCTGGCCGACTGGCCCGCCGCCGACCACCATGCCCGAACCGCCGACCGACTGGCCACCCGCCACGAACGCCCGCTCGTGGAGGTGTTCACCGGCCTCTACCGGGCACTGCGCACCGCCGCGGCCCCCCACACCCCGCTACACGAGGCTGAGAGCGGCTACCGGGAGGCCACCGCCCGACTGCACGGAGCGGGCATGCCGGGGCTCGGACAAGGACTCGAACCCCTGGCCCTGCTGTGCCTGCGCCTATACCACCGCCAACCCGCCCCCGCTGCCCCGGGCGTCGACTACGGGCCCCACGAACCCTGGGCCCGCCCCCTCGTCCTGCTCGCCCAGGACCGGCGCTCGGAGGCGACAGCCGCCCTGACCCGCATCCCCGAACCACCCCGGGACCTGCTCATGGAAACCCGGTGGTGCCTCACCGCCCGCGCCGCCCTGGCTCTGGGCGAGCACCCGGTGCTGCGCCGCGCCGAGTACGCGCTCACCCACGCCGCCCAGGAACTGGCCGGAGCCCAGACCGGCATGCTCACCCTCGGCCCGGTCGCCGACCACCTCAGCGCCCTCCGCAAAGCCACCACCGACGGGCCAAGGCTTTGAGGGTTTGCAGAAAAATCCCCGGGGTGAGACCAGAAAAGCCTCAACAGCAATGCAGTAGTGCAATGTAGGGGGTGAGCCCGTGCCCCAAGAGCCCGCTAGGCGCCCGACAGCTCCAAGCGCAGCACCAAAGACACCAACTCCACCACGACCTCCTTGACCGACTCCCGCTCCCGCGCATCACACAGCAACAGCGGCACCCCCTCGGCCACGTCCAACGCCACCCGCACATCCTCCGCCCGATGCGTCCGCTGACCGTCGAAACAGTTCACCGCCACCACGAACGGCACCCGACGCGACTCGAAGAAATCGATCGCGTCGAAGGAATCCGCCAACCGGCGCGTGTCAGCCAACACCACCGCTCCCAGAGCACCCTGCGCCAACTCCTCCCACATGAACGAAAAACGCCGCTGCCCCGGCGTCCCGAACAGGTACACCACCGTGTGCTCGTCCAACGTCACCCGGCCGAAATCCAACGCCACCGTCGTGGTCGCCTTGGACTCCACCCCCTCCAGGTCATCCACACCCACACTCTCCGACGTCATCACCTCCTCGGTGTGCAAGGCCTCCACCTCGCTCAACGCCGACACCAGCGTGGTCTTACCAGCCCCGAAACCCCCAGCGACCACGATCTTCAACGTGTCCGGGACCGCACTCCCCGCGCTCGAGGCCACCGAACCTCCCATCTCCACCACTTCACAGCTCCCGAATACGGTCCAGCACCGTACGCAGCGTCCGCGCATCCGGCCGCTGCCGCTCCCAATCCGAGGTATGCACCATCACACGCCCCTGATCCAACAGATCGGCCAACAGAACCCGTAACACCCCCAACGGAAAACCCGACCGCGACGCCACCTCCGCCACCGACACCGGCCGCACGCACACCGACAAGATCAACTCCAACTCCGCGTCCACCTCCGACGGCTCCACCGAAGGAACCGCCACCACCTGCGAGGTCATCGAAAAATCCGACCGCGAAGGCCGCGTACGACCCCCCGTCAACGAATACGGCCGAATCAGACTCGACTCCGCCGACCACCCCTGCTCCGGCGGCAACGCGCTCACGAACCACCACCCCCGACCCGCGGCAGCGCCGACAAGTACGGCCCCACCTGACGCACCAACCTGTTCACCTCGAAAGCCGCCTGCCCCATGTCACAGGACGACTCGGCCACCAACGCCAACTGCGCACCCTGGCCAGCGGGCAGCACGAAGAAGAACACGCTGTCCATCTCCACCACCGTCTGACGCACCTCACTGGCACCCAGCTGCGACCGCGCCCCCCGCGTCAGACTCGCGAACCCCGACGCGATCGCCGCCAACCGCTCACCCTCGTCACGCCCCACCCCGGGCGAGGACGACAACAGCAACCCGTCCGCGGACAACAGCAACGCGTCCCGCGCCCCAGCCACCCGCTCCACCAGGTCACCCATCAACCAGTCCAACCTCTGCGCCGGGGACCCGCCCTCGGCCTCCTGCCCCGCGACCCGGCCGTCCGCAGCAGCGCCCGCCGACATCGACATCACCCTTCCGCACTCTCGTCGTGGCGCGCCCCCCGTTCGGGGACACCTTCACGGCCCTCCGCGCGACCGCGCTCCGTCCCGGCCTGGAAGGCACTCATCATCGACCGGATCTCCGACAGCGAACGCTGCCCACCGGTGGCCCTGTTCCGGTTGCTGTCCCGGGTGTTCGCCGAACCCCCAGAGGAGTCGGCAGGCATCGAGGGCCCTCCCGGCCCCGAGGACGCAGCTCCCGGGGACGAACCACCCGAAGGCTCGGCCCCGCTACGGCGCCGACGCCGCGGCAGCCCTTTGTAGGTCTCACCCTCCGCGGCGGGGGAGGGGAGTGGTCCCCGCGGTGCCCTCTCCGGAACCTCCGGGGCCGGATCCGTGCTGCCCACCAGCTCCGACCGCAGCAGCGGACCGGTGTCCCCGGTCCGCTCCGCCACGACCGACTCCGGGATCCGCACGGAAGCACGCGTGCCCAGGAAAGGGGAGGCACGCAGCCGCACCTCGAACCCGTGGCGCCCCGCGATCGTGGCGACCACGAACAGCCCCAGCTGCGAGTCCTCGCGCATCCGGGCCAGATCGAAGCGGGGCGGATCGGCCAGCAGCGCGTTGGCCGACTCCAGCTGGCTCGGCGTCATGCCCAGCCCCCGGTCCTCCACCTCCACTAGGCACCAACCGTCCTCCACCGACTTGCCGCCCACCGTCACCTCGGTACCCGGAGGGGAGAAGGACGCGGCGTTCTCCAACAACTCGGCGACCAGTCGCACCAGGTCCGATCCCGCCGCACCGTGCAGCGCCACCTGGGGCAGGGACAGCACCCGCACCCGCGCGTAGTCCTCGATCTCACTGGCCGCGGCCCGCACGGACTCGTGCAATCCGACCGTGGCCGCGCTGCGCCGGGTCGGCCGGTCACCGCTGAGCAGCATCAGGTTCTCGGCGTTGCGCCGCATCTGGGTACTGAAGTGGTCGATCCGGTACAGGGACTCCAACGCCTCGGGGTCGGTCTCACTGCGCTCCAGCCGGTCAAGCAGCGCCAACTGCCGGTGCACCAGCGACTGGGTACGGCGACCGATGTTGCGGAACATGTTGCGCACCCCGGCCCGCACCTGGGCCTCCTCCACGGCGGCCGTCACCGCGGCCCGCTGGGCGTCGTTGAAGGCCTCGGCGACCTGGCCGAGCTCGTCGCGTTGGGCCACCGCCAACCGGGGAGCCTCGGTGTCCACGTCCACACTGCCGCCCCCGCGCAGCCGGGCGGTCACCTCGGGCAGCCGCACCCGGGCGTAGTGCAGGGTTTCGGTGCGCAACTCCTGGAGCCGCCGCCCCAACCGCTGCGAGCCGACCACCGCCACCAGGGTGGAGGCCAGGGCCGCCAGCAGCGCGGGGACACTGATCACCAGCGCGCCGCGCAGAAGATCGGTGGCCTGGCTGTGGCCCAGATCGACCACGCGCTCCATCCGCCCCTGTTCGACCTCGCGCATGCGTGCGTCCAGGGCCTCGGCGGCCCCGAGCCAGGTCTGGGCGTTGACCGGCACGCGTGCGCCGGTGCCGCTGGAGGGTGTGCCGACAACGGTCTCTTGGAGGAGGGTGACGTTCTCCAGTTGGAAGGAGCCGGCCAGCGCCTGGTAGTCCTCGCCGAGTTCGGCGTCCACCCGGGACCAGGTGTGGTGTTGGGCTCCGGCGGCGGAGGCGAACCGGGCGTGGTCCTGGGGGGTGAAGGTGTCGGTAGCCACCGCGTGGGCCAGGATCGTGTCCTGTTGGTTGAGGAGCTCGCGTGCGCGCATCAGAGAGGTCAGGGAGCGCAGGTGGGGGACGAGGGCGGGGTCGGCGCGTTCGGCCGCGGAGTCCCACACGCGGATGCCGGATTCGATGAGCCGGTCGTAGGGCAGGGCCGCTGCCTCGATGACGTCGGCGTCGTGGTCCAGGGTGGCCACGTCGTGGCGGTGCTGTCCGAGGTTGTTCAGGGCGATCTGGAATTCCAGGGCCTGCTGGGGTAGGTCGGCGCCGTCGAACTCGCCCAGGGCCCGGTCAAGGGCTAGTACGGCCTGGTCGGTCTCCTGTCGGGCCTGGCTGAGGTGTTCGTTGTTGCTGCTGTTGGGCTGATCGGTGGCGGCGGTGGTGGCGTGCCGTTCCTGTTGGAGGTGGTCGATGACGTCGACGACGGGCTTGCCGACCTCTTCTGTGAGGTTGGCGGTGCCGCGCAGGTCGCGGATGTCGGTGGCCAGGACGGTGGTGAAGACTGCCCAGAGGGCGAGTAGCGCGGTGCTGGGGATGAGCACCAGGGTGATCATGCGGGTGCGTAGCGACCGGCGCTTGTCATGGGGCATGGGTTCGCTTCCGGGGGAGTGGCGGGCGTGAGTGGGGGGCCGCCTGTGGGGGGATGGGCCGGAGTTCCACAGAGCTAATCGTCCTGCGGAGGGGTTTGGCAAGACCCGGAGTGACGCGGAAAGGGAGAGTGCGCGGGGTTGGGGGCAGTTTGCTGCGGGGGTCGCCGTGGTCTGATGCCGGTATATAAAAATCTACAGCGTAAAGGTGCCGTAGCTTTTAGCCAAAAACCACTGCTCATCGGAGCGGCTCACGCCGCACCCACCACCCATGGGCTCATTCCTCCCGTGCCACTCCGATCAAGCGCCCGGGCCACGGGGTAGGTACCGGCCGGAACCGGCCAATCACGGATTGGCCCCGTAACCGGCACCGATGGGGGAGAGCATGCCTCAGCTCAACGAAGAGCAGATCAAGGACGGCCTAACCCGGCTCACCGACTGGGAGTGGGATCCCGAGCAGGTCCACGTGCGCCGCACGGTCCGCCTGCCCGGCTTCCTGGCCGCCGTGGCGCTGGTCAACGAGATCGCCCAGGCCGCCGAACAGGCCGACCACCATCCCGACATCGATATCCGCTACAACACGCTGCACCTGACCCTGAGCACCCACTCCGAAGGGGCGGTCACCGACAAGGACATGGCCCTGGCCGCCCGGATCGACGAACTGGTCGCGGCCACCACCGACACCCTGGACTGACGGCGCCCGCCGCGGGTGGCCCGGGCCGAACGGTCTGCGCACGCCACCCGCGGCGGACGGTCGATCATGCGCGGCTGGCCCCGCCCGACCATGCCAGACCCGGCCACGGTGTGCCTCGGCCACGGCGGACAGTGCCCGCTGCGTCGGCGGGTGTGCTTGGCGGGTCAGCGCAGGCGGGTGCGACGCATCTTCCCGGAGGCGCTGCGGGGTAGTTCCTCGACGAAGTCCACGGAGTGGGGTTCGGCGTGGGGTGCGAAGCCGGTGCGGACCCAGTCGCGGAGTTCTTCGGCCAGTTCCGGGGAGCCCGTGTGGCCTTCGCCCACGACCACGCGGGCGCCGACGAGGTGTCCGGCAATCTCGTCGGGGATCGCGTAGACGCCGCACTCGTCGACCGCGGGGTGGTCGTTGAGGACCGCTTCGACCTCGGTGGGACCGATGCGGTAGCTGCGGGTGATGATGGCGCCGTCGTCGCGGGTGGAGAAGTGCAGGTTCCCTTGGCGGTCCATGATGCCGGTGTCGCCGGTGAGGTGGTAGCTGCGCTCGGGGGTGAAGCGGATGTCGATGGTGTTCTCGTAGCCGAGGTAGCCCTCGAACCAGTCCAGGGGGCTGTGGTCGCGGTCGATGGCGATGCGGCCGTAGGCGCCAAGGGGCGCGGGTTCGTCGGTGATGGCTTCCAGGACTTGGATGTCCCAGCCGGGCAGCGCGGGGCCGATTGCTCCGGGGGGTGCGGTGGCGGTGGGGTCGCCGTGGTCGCCGTTGGGGAGTCCGGCACACCAGCCGAGTTCGGTCTGGCCGTAGTGGTCGCGCACGGGGACGCCGAAGAGGTCGGTGGCCCAGTCGATGACGTCGGGGGCCAGGGGTTCTCCTGCGCTGGCCATGCGTTGCACGATGACTTCGGGTGGCAGCGTCTTGGTGGCGGCGCGCAGGGTGCGGTAGGTCGTCGGGTCGGAGGCGAAGTTGGTGACCTGGTAGAGGCCGAGGACGTCGAGGGTGAGTTCGGGGTCGAAGAAGCCTGCGCGCAGGGCGAGGGAGTTGTGTCCGGCCAGGAGGGGGGAGATGAGGCCGTGGTAGAGGCCGTAGGCGGAGCCGGGGTCTGCTGTGTTCCAGTAGACGTCGTCGTCTTCTACGCCGAGGCCGAAGTGGTGGTAGGCGTGCACGGCCGACAGGGCGCGGGCGGGGACGCGGACGCCGCGGGGCGGGCCGATGAGGTTGGAGACGTAGACGGTGGCGATGTCGTTGTGGCCGCCGACGGCTACGGGGGTGGTGTGTGGGGGGTGTTGGCTGAGGCTGGTGAGGGTGTGGTCGCCTTCGCGTAGGGGTTGGCTGCCTGTGGTGGCGATGTGCCAGGTGGGTGGGGTGGTCAGGTGGGGGCCGGGGTCGAGTTTGGTGCGGTATTCGTCTTCGCAGATGACCATCTTGGCGCCGGAGTCGGTGAGGCGTTGGGTGATGGCTGAGGGTGCGAAGGAGGAGAGGAGGGGGACGAGGACGGCTCCCAGGCGCCAGGTGGCCAGGGCGGTGACGGTGAGGTCGACGCCTTTGGGGATGAGGGTGGCGATGCGGTCGCCTTGGGTGATGCCTTGGGCGGCGAGTCCGGTGGCGAGGGTTTGGGAGCGTTCTCGGAGTTGGCCGAAGGTGAGGGTGGTGGGCTCGAGGGTGGGGCCGATTTCGGTGGTGGCGGCGGTGGTGGGGTCGTGGCGGTCGCAGAGGAGGTGTGCCACCGACGTGGTGGGGGTGTTGTAGGTGGCGATCCAGTCGCGCAGGAGTTGCGCCGGGTCGGACATCGGTGGGGTTCCTCTTCGGTGTGCGCGTGTGTTGTTCGTTGGGTTACGCCAAGACTATGCCCCCGTGTGGATCAGGTCTCACCTGGCGTGTGTGTTGGGGGTTGGGCCATGATGTGCGGATGGATAGTGCGCGTGTGGTGGAACGGTTCGGGTTGGCCGAGGGTGTGCGGTCGTGGTTGGCGGCGGCTGAGGAGTTGCCTGAGCCGGGTGTGGGGTTGAAGGTGCCGACGGGGTCGGCGGCGGCTGAGGTGTTGGACATGTTCGCGCTGGCTGATCAGGATCGGGCCGAGGTGGAGGCGCTGTGGCCGGGGTCTGCGGGGCCTGGTGGGGAGTGGCCGGAGGAGTTGTGGCACCTGGTGGGGTGCATGTACCGGCGGTTGTGGGCTGATGCGGATCTGCCGGTGGGGGTGTTCAGACCGTGGCCGACGTTGGTGGAGGCTGAGGATCCGCGGGTGCGGGTGGCGTCGCTTTGGGCGTTCGCCGCGATGGTGCCTGAGCAGTTGGCGCGGCACGGGCGGTGGGGGATCGACCGTTCGGTGACAGTGGCGACGCTGGCTGACGTGGGTGTGCAGGTGGCTCGGTCGCGGTGGTTGTTCGGCCGGTTGAGTGTGGAGACGGCGGCGTGGGTGGCGGCGCAGTTGCGGGGCCGGTTGTTCTGGGTGGGGGGTTTGCAGTTGGAGCCGGCGGTGTTGGTGGATCAGGGGCCGGTGCGGTGGTATTCGGAGGAGGAGGCCGCTGGGTTGGGTCCGGGGATGGGTGTGGGTGATCCGGTGCTGCGGTTGCACATCCCGTCGGATGGGTTGGATCCGGTGGCGGTGGATGATGCGCTGGGTCGGGCTCGGGGGTTCGCGCGGGATCATTTGGGGATCGATCCGGTGGTGGCCACGTGTACGTCGTGGTTGTTGGATCCGTGGTGGGGCGAGGTGTTGGGGGAGGGGTCCAATATCGTGCGGTTCCAGCGGCGGTTCGAGTTGGTGGGTGAGGGGTCGCCGGGGGAGGCGGATGTGTTCCGGTTCGTGTTCGGGATGCCGTCGGTGGATGTGGCCCGGGCGCCGAGGCGGACGCGGTTGGAGCGTGCGGCTGTGGAACGGGTGGAGTCGGGTGGGGGTTTGCGGGTGTTGACGGGGTGGTTGCGGTTGCCGTGAGTGCCTGAGTGTTTGGGGTGTGGGGGTTCGTCCGGTGGGACGGGCCCCTTTCGTTGTGTGGGGCCGGGGTGTGGTCCCTACGCCTTGGTGCGGTTCAGATGGCCATGAGGGCGTGGGCGCTGTTGTGGGTGAGGTCGGTGCGCGGGCCGGTGTGGATGATGCGGCCGGCGTCGATGACGGTGACGGTGTCGGCCAGGCGTAGGGCGACGTCCAGGTATTGCTCGACGAGCAGGACGGTGGTGCCTTCGGCGGCGGTGTCGGTGATGGCGGTTTCGATTTCGGTGACGATGTTGGGCTGGATGCCTTCGGTGGGTTCGTCGAGGATGAGCAGGTCGGGGTTGGTGACCAGGGCGCGGGCGATGGCGAGTTGTTGGGCTTGTCCGCCGGAGAGGTGTCCGGCTTTGCGGTGTAGGAGGGGTTGGAGTCGGGGGAAGCGGGTGAGGGCGGTGTCGATGGGGTGGGTTGTGCTGCGGCCGGTGGCTTGGTGGGTGAGGTGGAGGTTTTCGGCGACGGTGAGGGGGGCGAAGGTGTCGTGGCCTTGGGGTGCGTAGGCGATGCCGCGGCGGGTGCGTTTGTGGGGTGGGTGGTGGGTGATGTTGGTGCCGTTGTGGGTGATGGTGCCGGTGGTGGGGGTGATGAGTCCGGCGATGGTGTTGAGCAGGGTGGTTTTGCCGACGCCGTTGCGGCCCATGATGCAGGCGATGGTGCCGGGGTTGATGGTGAGGTTGATGTCGAAGAGGACGTGGGCGCGGCCGTAGCCGGCGTTGAGGCCTTGGATGTTCAGGTGGGGTGTGGTCATGTGGTGGCTTTCTGGGGGGTGCGGCCGAGGTAGACCTCTTGGACGCGTGGGTCTTGTTGGACGGTGTGGACGTCGCCGTGGGTGAGGATGCGGCCTTCGTGGAGGACGGTGACTTCGCGGGCGTAGCGGCGGAGGAAGTCCATGTCGTGTTCGATGACGATGATGGTGTGGTCGGTGGCGATTTCAGTGAGGAGGTCGCCGGTGCGGGTGCGTTCGTCGGTGTTCATGCCGGCGACGGGTTCGTCGAGGAGGAGGAGTCGGGGTCGCTGTGCGAGGAGCATGGCGATTTCGAGCCATTGGCGTTGGCCGTGGGAGAGGGTGGCGGCTTTGGCATGGGTGTGGGGGGTCAGGCCGACGCGGTCGAGGATGTGGGTGACGGTGTCGGGCAGGGTGCGGCGTCGGCGTAGGAGTTGCCAGGGGCGGAGGCGGTAGGAGGCGGCGAGGTCGACGTTGTCGGCGACGGTGAGGTCGGTGAAGACGACGCTGGTTTGGAAGGTGCGGCCGATACCGGTGCGGACGATGCGGTGTTCGGCCAGGCCGTTGAGGGGGGTGTTGTTGAAGGTGAGGGTGCCGGAGGTGGGTGGGGTGCGGCCGGTGATGGCGTCGATGAGGGTGGTTTTGCCGGCGCCGTTGGGGCCGATGAGGAAGCGTAGGTCGCCTTCGTTGAGGGTGAGGTTGATGTGGTCGAGGGCGGTGAAGTCGCCGAAGGTGACGGTGAGGTCGCGGATGTCGAGCAGGGTCATAGGGTGCTCCTGGTGGTCTCCTGTGGTGCGGGGGTGCGGTGTTGGTGGCGTCGGTGGTGGAGGGTGTCGGTGAGTTGTCGGGTGAGTCCGGCCAGGCCTTGGGGTGCGAGGGCGATGACGATGACGGAGAGGGCGCCTTGGAGGTAGGTCCAGCCGCCGGCGAAGTTCTCGGAGAAGGTGGTTTGGGCGGCGTTGATGAGGATGGCGCCGAGGGCGGCTCCGGCGAGGGAGTAGCGGCCTCCGATGGCGACGGCGAGGACCATCATGATGGAGGGGATGACGCCGATGAGGGCGGGGGAGATGATGCCCATGACGGGGACGAAGAGGGCTCCTGCGGCGCCGGCGGCCATGGCGGAGAGGGCGTAGGCGAGGGTTTTGGCCCAGGTGGGGTTGTAGCCGAGGTAGCGGACGCGGTCTTCGCCGTCGCGGATGGCGGTGAGGAGTTGTCCGTAGCGGCTGAGGGTGATGTGGCGGAAGAGGAGGTAGGTGGCGGCCAGGGTGAGGACGGTGAGGACGTAGAGGGTGGTTTGGGCGGTGGGGGTGTAGAGGGAGTGTCCGGCGAAGACGGGGAAGTCGGTGAGTCCGTTGGTGCCGCCGGTGAGGTGTTGTTGGCCGATGAGGAGGATGACGAAGGCGGCGGCGAGGGCTTGGTTGAGGATGGCGAAGTAGGCGCCGCGGACGCGTTGGCGGAAGACGGACCAGCCGAGGAGGGCGGCGACGGCTCCGGGGATGGTGATGGCGGCGGTGATGGCGATGGTGGCGCTGGTGAAGGGTTGCCAGAGCCAGGGGAGTTCGGTGAGTCCGGACCAGACCATGAACTGGGGGAGTCCGGTGGTGTTGAGGGGGTCTTGGGCGGCGTTGGCCAGGGTGAGGTGCATGGCCATGGCGTAGGCGCCGAGGCCGAAGTAGACGCCGTGGCCGAGGGTGAGCATGCCGCCGCGGCCCCAGGCTAGGGCGATGCCGAGGGCGACGATGGCGTAGCAGAGGTATTGGGCGAGGAGGTTGAGGCGGAAGGGTTCCAGGATGAGGGGGAGGATGAGGAGGGCGGCGGCGAGGAGAGCGAGGAAGGTGGCGGGGCCGCGTAGGCGGGTGATCAGGGTGGGTGCGGTGTGGGTCATGTGAGTGCCCTGGTCTTGACGGTGAAGAGTCCCTGGGGTCGGGCTTGGAGGAAGGCGACGATGGCGGCGAAGACGATGAGTTTGGCCAGGGAGGCGTCGGCCCAGGCTTCGACGGTGGCGTTGAGGATGCCCAGGGAGAAGGCGGCCAGGATGGTGCCGCGGAGTTGTCCGAGGCCGCCGATGACGACGACGAGGAAGGCGTCGACGATGTAGTTGGTGCCGAGGGTGGGTCCGGTGGGGCCGATGAGGGTGAGGGCGACGCCGGCGATGCCGGCCAGGCCGGAGCCGATGAAGAAGGTGGTGGCGTCGACTTTGCGGGTGTTGATGCCGGAGACGGCGGCGAGTTGGCGGTTGTGGATGACGGCGCGCATCTGTCGGCCTTGGCGGGAGCGGTGGAGGTAGTAGGCGATGGCGATGACGCAGGTGAGGGCCAGGGCGAGGATGAACAGGCGTGAGTAGTGGATGCGGAGGCCGCCTGCGAGGGTGATGCCTCCGGTGAGCCAGGGGGGTGCGGGGACGTCGACGTTGGGTGCGCCGAAGGTGTCGCGGGCGGCTTGTTGGAGGATCATGCCGATGCCGAAGGTGAGCAGGAGGGTGTCGAGTGGTCGTCCGTAGAAGTGGCGGATGACGCTGAGTTCGAGGAGCCAGCCCAGGGTTCCGGTGACGGTGAAGGCGACGGGTAGGGCGATCAGGAGTGCGTAGGCGGGGTTGAGGCCGATCCAGGCGTGTAGGACGTAGGCGGTGTAGGCGCCGATCATGATGAGTTCGCCGTGGGCCATGTTGATGACGCCCATTTGGCCGAAGGTGAAGTTGAGGCCGAGGGCGGCGAGGAGGAGGACGGCGCCGATGGCCAGGCCGACGGGGAGTTGGTTGAGGACGGCTTCCACCGCTGCTCCTTTCGGTGTCGGGGTGGGCGGTGGGTTAGCCGGTGAGGTCGGTGGCCCAGTCGTATTCGTTCAGGTAGGGGTCGGGGGTGATGGGGTCTTGGGAGGTCCAGATCTCGTCGATGAGTCCTTCGTCGTTGACCTGGCCGACGCGGGCGGTCTTGACGACGTGCTGGGTGTCGCCGTCGATGGTGATGGTGCCTTCGGGTGCGTCGATGCTGATGCCGTCGAGGGCGGCGCGGACGTCGTCGACGTCGAAGCTGTCGGCGGCTTCGACGGCTTCCTTCCAGAGGTAGACGCCGTTGTAGGCGGATTGCATGGGGTCGGAGGTGACGCGGTCGGTGCCGTAGGTGTCGGTGAAGGCTTCGACGAATCCGGTGTTGGGTTCGGTGTCGAGGGTTTGGTAGTAGTTCCAGGCGGTGAGGTGGCCGGCGATGTTGGTGGCTCCGATGCCTTCGACTTCTTCTTCGGCGAGGCTGACGCTCAGGACGGGGGTGGTGTCGGCGTCGACTCCGGCTGATTGGAGTTGTTGGAAGAAGCTGACGTTGGAGTCGCCGTTGAGGGTGTTGAAGACGGCGTCGGGTTGGGTGCGGGCGATGTCGTTGGTGATGGTGGCGTATTCGGTGTGGCCGAGTGGGGTGTATTCCTCGTCGGTGATCTCCATGTCGTGGTGGTCGGCGTAGGCGGTGATGATCTGGTTGGCGGTGCGGGGGAAGACGTAGTCGGAGCCGACGAGGTAGAGGCTGGTGTGGCCTTGTTCGCGTAGGTAGTCCAGGGCGGGGATGATCTGCTGGTTGGTGGTGGCGCCGGTGTAGACGATGTTGTCGCTGGCTTCGAGGCCTTCGTACTGGACGGGGTACCAGAGCAGGCCGTTGTCGCGTTCGAAGACGGGGAGCATGGCTTTGCGGGCGGCGGAGGTCCAGCCGCCGAAGACGGTGACGGCGTCGTCGGACTGGAGGAGTTTTTGGGCGCGTTCGGCGAAGGTGGCTTCGTCGGAGGCTCCGTCTTCGATGACGGGTTCGATGTGGCGTCCGAGGACGCCGCCGTCGGCGTTGATCTCGTCGATGGCGAGTTGGACGGAGTCGCGGACGGTGACTTCGCTGATGGCCATGGTGCCGGAGAGGGAGTGGAGCATGCCGACGGTGACGGTGTCGTCGTCGACTCCGGCGGGGTCGTCGTTGGCGCAGGCGGTGGCGGTCAGGGTGAGGGCGAGTGCTGCGGTGAGGGTGGTGGTCAGGGTGCCTGGGCGGGTGCGGGCCATGTCCGCCTCCTAGGTGTGGGGTGCGTGTGGGGGTGCACCTAGGAGGCTGCGGGTGGGGTGTTTCGTGGGGTGTGTTGGGCTGTTACGTATACATGTCGGTATCCGGTGGGTGGGTTAAATCCTTCTGGTGGCGGGGTGGTGGGTGGCGGTCAGGTGGTGGTGTCCGTCGCCGTGGCAGTGGGGGCAGGGGCGGGGGACGAGGGTGTGTTCGGGTGGTTGGTTGTGGGGGGTGTAGGGCAGTGCCTGGAGTTGGGTGCCGTGTCCGAGGCAGTGGCGGCACAGGACGCGGATGAGCATGGGGGCAGGGTACGGGTGCGGGGTGTGTGGTGGGGGTGGTTCGGGTGAGGTGGGTGGTTTCCAGTCGAAGAGGTCCGACGGAACGTGGATCAGGCACCCTGCAGAACTCGATCCAGTGCCGCCCGGCCCGCAGGTCCCCAGTGAGGCTTGCCGCCGGGAAGGCCCCGGTCTCCGTTCTGTCCCATGAGCATCAGGAAGAGGCTCTTCATAGCGGCCAGCCCGCGGGCGCGTCGGATGGCCGCCTCATCGGCCTGCGCGTATACGTCGAAGAATCGTGTGGCCGTGCCCGCGGGTAGCAGCACCCATGCGGCGGCGAGGTCCCACGCTGGGTCGCCAGCGAACATGTCACCGAAGTCGATGATGCCCGAGAGCGTTCCGCCCGAGACGACGACGTTCGCGGGATGGAGGTCGCCGTGCACCCACACCGGCGGGCCTTCCCACGCGTGGGCCGCAACGGCGTCGTCCCAGACGGTCCGGATGTCGGCAGTGATGTTGTGGGGAGCAACGGCCTGGAGGAAGTTCTCGAATCCGTCCGTGCTGTTCCTGGGGTGGGTAGCGCGGTCCGTGGCGATCGGCGCGTCGGCGGGCGCCTTGACATGGAGGGCTTGGAGGAAACCCGCCAGCGTGTGGGCTGCGTGGGCGCCGCAGCTGATCGAGCCGTGGTCCAGCGGCTCACCGGGAACCCACGTCATGACGGTCCAGTGCTTGGGGTAGCGCTCGGACGGTTCGCCGTGCCGCACCGGGGTCGGTACGGGGAGCGGCAGGTGCGGGGCCAGTACGGGTAGCCATCGCCGCTCTTTGAGCTGGAGCTGCGGGGTGGGGTCCATGCGTTGCATGCGCACGACCAACTCCTGCCCGAGGCGCCACATGTGGTTGCCCCAGCCGCCCGGTACCTCACGGATGGGCAGCTCGGCAAGGTCTGGATGTTGCTCCTGTAGCAGGTCGCGGACCAGGTCTGCGGTGATCTCGTTTTCGGTGTCGCTCATACGACGTCACAGTACGCAGGCGGTAGGCGCAGCGGCTCGACCGCTGTATCCGCGCGCAAGCCGAAGGGTGGAACGTGTGGGGATGCGCGCTGGGGTGGGGTCAGTCCGGGTGGGTGTCCCAGTCCTTGCGGGCCCGGTCGAGTTCGATGTCGCGTCCCAGGGCGGGCAGTGCCTGGTAGGTGCTGAACAGCACGGCCGTGCTCAGTAGCAGCCAGAAGCCGGCGGCGTTCCACCAGGGTGCCGTGGGGGAGAGCAGGGGTAGGGCGCAGGCCGCGAAGGTCAGGGCCGTGGGGGTAACCCATTGCTGTCCGGTGGGGGAGCCCTGCCCTGACCAGGCCATGGACACCAGGAACGGGGTCATGGCGATGGTGCCGGCGACTAAGGCTGCTGGCGCGGTCAGGAGTGCGGCCAGGACCAGGGCCCACAGCGGCAGCCACGGGCTCAGGGCCCACACGGTGGTGGTCGCCGCGATCAGGGCGGTAGCCAGACCCAGCACGAGCAGGGGCCGGGGCAGCCCGGGGCGGCGCTCGGTGGGGTGTTGTGCCGGGCTCAGGGAGTGGGCGGCGGTCAGGGTTCGGTGCAGGGACAGCGCGGCCTGGTCCATGCGCGCAGTCTAGGAGCCCGGGAGAGCCGATTCGAAGGCGGTGCGGAACTCCGCTGACACGTCCCCGGAGGAGAGTGCATGATCGGTGCCATGCGTGGATGTGGCTGTGGTGGCGGGTGTGATCGGGGTGTGGGGCAGACGGCGGTGGAGGAGGCGCTGGCGTGGGTGCGTGAGCGGTCCTGGGGCGGGGGTTTCGCTCCGGGGTGGTCGGTGACGTTGAACTTCCATCCGGATCGGCTGGTGGGTGGGCGCACCGTGGTGGAGCGCATGGCCGCTGAGGGGGCGTATCGGTCGCAGTTCGTGACCGGGATCAGTAACGGCGGATTGACCGCGTTCGAGGGCGGGGACCGGTGGCGGTGGGAGAGCCGCATGTTCGGTGGGGCCTATGACCGGGCGCCGGGGTGTGCGCGGCCGGTGTATGGGGCGCTGGACTGGTCGGGTTCGCAGGTGGGTGCGGCGCCGAGGTTCGGGTCGTGTTTCTTCCGGTTGGGGGAGGCGGTGATGGGGCGGTCCACGTTCTGTTACCCGGACAGCACGTTCGAGCCTTCGGCGTTCGGGGTGGGGGAGCGTATGGGGCTGGTGGAGTTGGCGCGCGAGGCGGCGGCCGGTGGTGGGGGCCGGGATGTGTTGGACGAGTACGTGGAGGCGCAGGTGCACGGCCCGGTGCGGTGGGGCGCGGACGTGGCGGAGCTGGTGTTGGATCCGGGCTTTCGTGGCACCGAGGTGGAGGAGGTGGCGCGTGGGTTGGGGTGTGCGGTCTCGTGGCACGGCGGGTTTGGGTTGGGTATGGGCGAGTTGCGGCGGCATCCGGGTTACCGGGGTGTGGAGTTCGTGGAGTTGGGTGAGCGTGTGGCGGTGGAGGGGTGGTTGACGCCGCGGGTTCTGGGGGAGGCGGCGCGGTCGGGGCGGTATGAGGCGCAGGCGTTGAAACGGGTGTGGCACTACGTGGCGCGGTTTGGTGCTCCGTCGTAGGTGGGTTCTCGTCGGGTGAGTTGGGGGTCTGGCCCCAGGGGTTGACGCGTTGGTAACTTACCGGCGAGTTAAGTCGGTGGTGGATACCGGGAAGTGGGGTGGCCCGTGGCTGGTCGGCGGTCGTGGTGGGGTTGGGGGACCGACGAGGGTGCGGTGCGCGGGGCCGAGGCCCGGGCGCTGGAGGAGAACGTGGCGGGGCTGCTGCCGGGCGCGGATCTGTGTGTGCACCGGGCGCCGGACCCGGGGGAGTTGGGCCTGCCTGCTCCGCGTATCGCCCCGCCGCAGGCGTTGGCGCACCTGTGCAGCGATGTGGCGGCCGATCGGGCGGCCCATACCCACGGCAAGGCCTTCCGGGACGTGGTGCGCAACCTCGAGGGTGATCTGCGGACCCCGCCTGATCTGGTGGCCTACCCCACGAGCGAGGCCGAGGTCGTGGCCCTGTTGGAGTGGTGTTCGGGCGCGAACGTGGCGGTGGTGGCCTACGGGGGCGGCAGCTCGGTGGTGGGCGGCATCGAGCCTCGGGTGGGTTCGGGGTTTGCGGGGGTGCTCAGTGTGGACCTGGGGCGGATGCGGCGGGTGCTGGAGGTGGACGGCACCGGCGGGGCGGCGCTCGTCCAGGCCGGGGTCTTGGGCCCGGATCTGGAGGAGCAGCTGCGCCCGCACGGGTTGACTCTGCGCCATTTTCCGCAGTCCTTTGAGTTCTCGACGTTGGGTGGCTGGTTGGCCACGCGGGCCGGGGGCCACTTCGCCACCGGCGACACCCGTATCGACGACCTGACCCAGGCCATGCGGGTGGTGACCCCTGTGGGGGTGAGCGAGTCGCTGCGGGTGCCCGCCTCGGGTGCTGGTCCGTCCCCGGACGCCCTGTTCTTGGGTTCGGAGGGTGCGTTGGGGGTGATCACGCAGGCGTGGATGCGGTTGCGTGCGCGGCCGCGGTGGCGTTCGCGGGCCTCGGTGCGTTTCGCGGAGTTCTCGGCGGGGGTGGCGGCGGTGCGGGCCCTGGCGCGGTCGGGGATCGAGCCGGCCAACTGCCGGCTGTTGGATGCCACCGAGGCGCTGATCAACGCTGGGGCCGATGTGGGCGGTGGGTTGCTGGTGGTGGGGTTGGAGTCGGCCGACCACCCCCAGCATGCGGTGATGGAGCGGGTGGTGGAGCTGTGCGGCGATCACGGTGGTGAGGTGTCGGGGCGGGTGCGCCACAGTGACACCCGTGACGAAGGAGCGGGGTCGGGCCGGGGGACCGGCGGGGATGCGGGCCAGTGGCGGTCGGCTTTTCTACGCATGCCGTATCAGCGCGATGCCCTGGCGCAGCGGTCGGTGATCGCCGAGACGTTCGAGACGGCCTGTACGTGGGACCGGTTCGAGGGGTTGCACGCGGCGGTGATGGGTGCGGCCCGGAAGGCGGTCGAGGAGGTGTGCGGGGGCCGTGGTGTGGTCACGTGCCGGTTCACGCACGTGTATCCCGATGGGGTCGCGCCGTACTTCGGGATCTACGCCGAGGGCCGGTGGGGGTCGATGGTGGCGCAGTGGGACGAGATGAAGGTGCGGGTGTCGGAGGCGTTGGCCGCGCACGGGGGCACGATCACCCACCACCACGCGGTGGGGCGTGATCATCGTCGGTGGTATGACCGGCAGCGCCCGGACGTGTTCGCTTCGGCGTTGGGCGCGGCAAAACGGGACCTGGACCCGGCGGGGGTGCTCAACCCCGGTGTGCTGATCGGCTGATCCCGCCTGTTCCAGATGTGTCGGGTGGGGAGTGCGGGGAGTGTTTCGGCGAACCCGGGGCGGGTGCGGGCCATCGCACGGGGGAGAGAACATGTCCGTGCAGAGGAGCCGCACCGTTGAGCAGCACCCCCGAATCCCCTGAACCCCGTGAGCGGACCGAGGCGGTCCCCAGGGCGAAGGTCCCCGGCCCCACACCGTGGCTGGTGGGCATCGTGTGGGTCGCCGTGCTCACCCCGGTGCTGGGTGTGGTGGTGACGGCCTCGGTGGCGCTGGTCCGGATCGAGGCCGAACACGGTGGGGACGGGGGGATGCTGCTGTCGGGGCTGGGTGGTTTCGCTCTGGCCGTGGGGGCTCTGTTCTGGTTCCGGTGGTGGATGCGGCGGCAGGCTGCGTCGCGGCCGGAGGAGCTGCCCGTGGCGGTGGGCGTGGCCGCGGTGACCGGCACGGTGGTCGGGTTCCTGCGCCTTGAGTGGGGGGTGGTGGGTGAGTCCGCCCCGGTGATGCTGCCGCTGGGGTACGCGGTGTTGGCGTTGGCGGGTGCGGCGGTGGTGTGGACCATGCCGCCCCAGCGCATGCGGGTGGTGTTCGCTTCGGGGCTGGTGTTGGTGCTGTGCGCGGCGGCGGTGGGCTTGTCGTGGCAGCAGAGGGTCGCCGATGACCGGGACAGCAACGATGAGTTGTCCCAGGAGGTGGCTGCTGTGGGCCATCCGATCGGAGCTCTGGACGCCCCGGGGTGGGAGCCGACGCAGATGTGGGTCACTGCCGCAACTGGTGTGGTGATCACCTATGTGCCCCAGGACCATCAGGTGGCGGGGGATGGGTTCCTGCTGAGGTTGCGCACCGAACAGGTGGATCCCGAGGTCGACCGGTCGCGCCCCGAATGGCGGAACTGTTCCGTGGACGGTGGGAGTTTGCCGTGTGAGGAGCATGGCCGGGTGGTGCTGGTCGACGAGTCCGAGGAGGGCCCCTACGTGGAGGCGCGGGTGAAGGTGGAAGAGGGTGTCGTCGCGACCTTGTCGGGCCAGATGCGCGGCGATGCGGAGTTGGAGATGCCCGACGTGGACATGGTGGCGCTGGCCGAGCAGATCCGCACGGTGGAGGGGGAGGGGGCTCAGCGGGTCGTGGAGTCGGTGCGGTGAGGTCGTGTGGGGCGAACGCCATGTGGAGTCGTGCCCGTGAACGGTGGCCGCTCTGTGGGGCGTTTTTCTGTGCTGGAAGGCTGTCGGGAGTCGCCGGGGGTGTGTTGGTGGTTGCGGGGAGGCCCTCCAACACTCAACTTGACATAATGTGCATTATCGGCGACATGGGAAGGCCTGTGGGGAAGGGGTTGTGGGGCTCTGTAGGGCGTGCGGGCGGGCGTTGTTGGGTGCCTCGGGCGCGCCGGTCGTCGGGGCGGCCATGGCGGGGCTCGCTGGTGTGCTGTGGATCCGGGCGTTGGTGCTGGCCCGGGTGCTGTCCACAAACGGGTTGTGGGCTCTGGTGGTCGGGTTCGGGTCAGCGTCGATTCGGGGCGCCGTGAGGGTGTGTCGGCGGAGTCCGATGCCCCCCGAATTCGAGCTTGTTCCGTCTGGGCGGTGTGCGGCAAGCCTCAGGTCAGTTGCCTGCGGACAACACGGCTGCCAGGTGAGCAGGTCAACGACCGGTGGGTGGAGATCACCGGGCATCGCGTCAGGATGTGCCGGTGTGCAGGTGCGCTGGAGCCCCTTCCGGCGGCCGCCCTCGCCATGTTTCATGCATAAACGGTGTTATGCATCCTTTTATGGTTGTTTGGCAACACGTGACCGATTCGACTTGCGACTGGGGCATCGTTCACTCCGTATTCGCGGCGGGTCTGCCCTGTGTCGCCATGCGCCTCGCGTTGGGGTTGTCGAACGTACGTTCGCGTGGCCCTTGGGTAGATGCCGGTCGAACTGCTGTTCGCCAGTGCCGTTCTCCCCCTACCGCTCTCCCCCATCGCCCCCGGCTCCGTCGGCGCCTCGCCCGACCGCCCCGTGCCGCCTGTCTCGCCGTGGCCCCTGGGCTACTCCCCCGCCGGGCACCTCAAGGGGTGGCCACTCCTACGCGATAGTTACATTCAGTAGTTAAATCGTGCCCCAGGTCTCCCCTGCTGCCCCAGCCCCACGGCCCCCACACACGTCCGAGCGCCGCAGAGCCGCCACACACCAGGTGAACTGCCCATCGTCGCCGCTCTCAGAGTAAGAGCCTCCGCTCATACCCCCAACTCCCCCGCCTGACGCTCGACAAGGGCGTCACCGAACTCCCGGCGTATACCGCCGCGATGACCGCCTCGAAGGTGCCCGGAGGTCCCGGCCGCATCGGTGGTTGTGGGGGTGTGGTGCGCGTGGGCGGTGTGGGGATCGGCAATGCTGGGGGCATGAGTGGCGATGTGTTGTCGGCGGAGCAGGCGATCGAGCGGTATTTGGTGGCCCGGAGGGCGGCCAAGCCCTCGCCGCACACGGTGGCGGCCTACCGGCGGGACCTGGTGGGTGTGCTGGGATGTGCGGGGCGTGCTGTGGGGTGTGAGCCCGCGGATGTGGGGTTGGCGGACTTGGGTGCGGGGCTGTTGCGGGAGGCGTTCGCGGAGTTCGCTGAGGAGCGCGCGGCGTCGAGCGTGCTGCGGGCGTGGTCGACGTGGAACGGGTTTTTCGCGTTCTGGGTGTCGGAGCAGGTGGTGGCTGGTAATCCGATGTCGGCGGTGCCCAGGCCCAAGGTGCGGCCTTCGGGGCCCAAGCCGTTGATGGGTGAGGAGACGCCGGAGCGGTTGCTGGAGGCGTTGGCGCGGGGTGCGCGGCGGGCCCGCGACCCGTGGCCGGAGCGGGACCTGGCGGTGTTGGCGTTGGCGTTGCTGACGGGTATGCGGTCGGCGGAGATGTTGTCTCTTCGGGTGGAGTCGCTGGGCGGGCGGCCTGGTGAGCGGCGGATCCGTGTGGTGGGCAAGGGCGGTGGTGAGCGGGTCCTGCCGATCGAGGTGCCGTTGGAGGCGTTGCTGGAGGCGTATTTGGAGTCGCGGCGGGTACGGTTCGGTGTGGTGCGCGGCTCGGAGGCGTTGTTGGTGGACAACCGGGGTGCGGGGCTGCGGCGGGGTGGGCTGCAGTATCTGGTCAAGCAGTGTTACCGGCATGCCGGGGTGCATGACCGGGTGGCGCGGGGCACGTTGGTGCACGCGCTGCGGCATACGTTCGCTACGCGGTTGGCTGAGGACGGGGCGTCGGTCACCGAGATCATGCATTTGCTGGGTCATGCGTCGGTGACGTCGTCGCAGGCCTATATCGCGGTGACGGCGCGGGCGCAGCGGGAGGCGGCCGGGTCGAACCGTACCTATGGGGTGCTTCGGCGGTTGGCGGAGTCTGAGGAGGGGTGAGGACGCGGAGGTTGGCGGGCCGGTGGAGGTGGTTACGCTGAGGGGCGTGAACCAGTCGACTTTTGTTGTGTCCAGCGTCAACGTCAATGGCCTGCGGGCTGCCGCGAAGAAGGATCCGGGGTTCGTGTCCTGGTTGGCGGACACGGATGCGGACGTGGTGTGTGTGCAGGAGTCGCGGGCCGAAGCTGAGCAGCTGCCCGCGAAGGTGATCTCGCCCGAGGGGTGGCATGTGCAGTTGTGCCCGGCGGCGGCGAAGGGCCGTGCGGGTGTGGCGCTGTATTCGCGGGTCGAGCCCGATGCGGTCCGTGTGGGGTTCGGTGCGGCCGAGTTCGATGATGCGGGCCGGTATGTGGAGGCCGATTTCGGGGATGTGACGGTGGCGAGCCTGTATCTGCCTTCGGGTGAGGTGGGTACGCCGCGTCAGGAGGAGAAGGAGCGTTTCATGGAGGCGTTCCTGCCGTACCTGGTCAAGCGCCGTGCGCAGGTCGAGGAGCAGGGTCGCGGTCTGGTGGTGTGCGGTGATTGGAACATCGCGCACACCGAGGCGGACCTGAAGAACTGGCGGGGCAACAAGAAGAACTCGGGTTTCCTGCCTGAGGAGCGTGCGTGGTTGTCGCGGGTCTTCGACGAGGCGGGGTATGTGGATGTGGTGCGTGCCCAGTTCCCTGACCAGGAGGGACCGTATTCGTGGTGGTCCTACCGTGGTCGGGCTTTCGACAATGACACCGGGTGGCGCATTGACTATCAGGTGGTGACGCCGGGGTTGGCGGCGCGGGTGGAGTCGGCCCGGGTCGAGCGTTACGCCAGTCGTGAGGAGCGTTGGTCGGATCATGCGCCGGTGACGGTGGCGTATCGGGTTGCGGAGTAGGGGGCGGAACATGGGTGTGCCGATCGTGTTGGCACATGGGTTGCGGTCGTCGTCGAGTATGTGGCGGCCGCAGGTGGAGTTCTTGGAGGCCCAGGGGCGCACGGTGGTGGCGCCCGACCTTCCGGCCCACGGGTCGCGTCGGGGTGAGGACTTCTCGGTGGGGCGTGCGGTCGACACGCTGTTGAACGCCATCGACTCGGTGGGTGGCCGTGCTCTGCTGGTGGGGTTGAGCATGGGCGGGTTCGTGTCGATGGCGGCGGCGGGTGCGGCACCGGGGCGGGTCGCGGGTCTGGTGGCGGCCAGTTGCACGGCTCAGCCGGCGCAGTCTTTGGCGCAGGTGTACCGCATTCCGTCGGTGTTGATGGACCGGTTGCCGGACAAGGGTGCGACCATCAACGAGCGGTTCCACCGATTGACGTTGCGTGACGGTGCGGCTGACGCGGTGGTCGATGGCGGATTGGCCGTGGAGGCGGCCACGGCGGTCATCGATGAGCTCTCGCGGATTGACGCGCTGTCGGCGCTGTCGGCCTATGGGGGGCCGGTGTGGTTGATCAACGGGGCACGGGACCACTTCCGTATTCATGAGAAGCAGTTCTTCGATGCCTGCGCGGAGGGGCGGTTGGTGAACGTGCCGCGGGCCGGGCACATGGTGAGTCTGGACCAGCCGGTGAATTTCGCGCGGATCGTCTCCGACGCCGCCGATGCGGTCTCTGCGCGGGAGGGACGGTCGATGCTGGAGCCGGGTGGGTCGGGTTCGGAGTCGGTGGAGGCTGGGGTCTCGGATGTGGAGCCGGAGGTGGGTTCGGACTCTGAGGGGGTGTGATCCGGGCTCTCATGTTGTGGGGGCGGTGGGCCGTGGTGGCCCGTCGCCCCCTCTTTGTGTGGGGGGTTAGGGCGTGTTCGGGGTGGGGACGGCTTGGCCGGGGCGGGGGCGTTCGGGCAGGTGGAAGAAGATCATGGGGTTGTGGGGTGAGTCGCGTATGGGTGTGTGGAGGCCGAGTTCGGTTTTGAGTTCGGTCAGGGCTTGGTGGTGGTGGGGTGCGCGGGCGGCGGAGGCAGTGAAGTAGTCGGTGGTGTTTTTGGTGAGCCAGGTGAGGACGGCGACGCCTTCGGTGAAGGGCAGGGCGTAGCGGTGGTGGAAGACGTCGTGGACGCTGACGGGGATGTGGGCGGGCAGCGTGGGCAGTAGGTGGTGGATGTACCAGCGGGCGAACCAGCCGTTGTGGGCGGCGTCGATGAAGAGGTAGTCGGTGGTGGTGGGGATGTGGGTGATCTTGGCGCGGACGTCGCCTTTGGTGAAGGTCCAGCGGTCGGTGGTCAGGTCTGGGGGCAGGTGGGTGGTGGCGTGGTCGACGATGTCGAAGGAGTGCAGGTGGCCGGTGCCGTTGTCGCGGAGTGCGGACAGGATCCAGGCGGTGGACCAGCCGTAGTAGGTGCCGATTTCGACGACGTTGGTGGGTTGGTGGTGGCGTAGGAGCAGGTAGGTGATTTCTGCTTCGAGGTCGTCGAGTTGGGGGGTCATGGCGGGGTCGGCGTTGGTGAGGTGGTGGCGTTGTTGGTCGCGTACACGGGCCAGGTCGTCTCGGTGGGTGCGGTAGAGGGTGGTGATGAGGTCGAGGTCGATGGTGGGTGTGGTGGTGGACATGGTCTTCCCCCGGGTCGAGCTGCGGCCACGTTGGTCACTGAAAGTAACAGTGTGGTTGTTGTGGGTTGGTGTTTTGGTGGGTGTGTCGTGGGTTTCAGGTGGGGGTGCCGGGGCGGATGAGGCCGGAGTCGTAGGCGGCGATGACGGCTTGGGTGCGGTCGCGTACGCCGAGTTTGGTGAGGATGTTGGACACGTGGGTTTTGACGGTTTGGACGCCCAGGTGCAGGTGGTGGGCGATTTCGTTGTTGGTGAGTCCTTGGGCCATCAGGGTGAGGGTTTGGGCTTCGCGTTCGGTGAGGGTGGCGACGGCTTGGGCGGCGGGTGTGGGCTGTGCGGGCTGGGTGGCGGCCAGGGCCCGTAGGGCGGTGGGGAACAGCAGGGTGTCGCCGCGGTGGACGAGGCGGATGGCGGCCAGGATGTCCTCGGGCGGGGTGCGTTTGAGGAGGAAGCCGTGCGCGCCGGCGCGCAGGGCGCCCCAGACGTAGTCGTCGTTGTCGAAGGTGGTGACGACGATGACGCGTGGCGGTTGGGGTGTGCGTTGGAGGGTGCGGGTGGCTTGGATGCCGTCCAGTCCGGGCATGCGCACGTCCATGAGGATGAGGTCGGGGCGGGTGCGGCGGATGAGGTCGGGCACGTCGGCGCCGTCGGCTGCTTGGCCGGTGACCTCCATGTCGGGTTCGGCGTCGATGAGGGCGGCCAGGCCGGCGCGGATGAGGGCTTCGTCATCGACGAGATTGATGCCGATCATGTGTCTTTCCAGGTCAGGTGGAGTGTGAGGTGGAAGTGGGTGGTGGTGGGTGTGGTGGTCAGGGTGCCACCGATGAGGTGGGCGCGTTCGCGCATGCCGGTGAGGCCGCGTCCGCCGGTGCGGGTGCGGGTGCGGGGTGTGCGTGGGGTGCGGGGTGGGAGGGGGTTGGTGACGGTGAGGGTGAGTTCGCCGGGTGTGGTGGTCAGGGTGAGGGTGAGGGGTTGGTGGGGTGCGTGGCGGAGGGCGTTGGTGAGGGCTTCTTGGGCGATGCGGTAGGTCTCGCGGGAGTGGAGGGCGGGTACGCGGGTGGGGTCGCCGTGGAGGTGGCAGGTGAGGTCGGTGCCGGTGTGTTGGGTGGCTTCGGCCAGGTGGGTGAGGTGGGTGAGGTCGGGTGGGGGTGTGTGTGGGGTGGTGGTGTCTTCGCGTAGGACGCCGAGGGCGTGGTCGAGGTCGGCGGTGGCGGTGCGTGCGGTGTCGGCGATGTGGGTGAGGGCTTGGCGGGCGAAGTCGGGGTTGGTGTTGATCAGGCGGGCGGCGGTGGCGGATTGGAGGGTGATGACGGAGAGGGCGTGGCCGATGGAGTCGTGGAGTTCGCGGGCCAGGCGGTTGCGTTCGGCGAGGGTGTGGGCGTGGGCGTGGGCGGCGGCGAGGCGGTCGGTTGGGGTGGGGCCGAGGAGGTGGGGTGCGGCTTTGGCGAGGAGGTGGCCGGTGAGGGCGATGGTGTAGATGAGGGCTAGGACCCAGGTCAGGGCGAGTGGGGGTCCCCAGAGGGGGTGGGTGAGGGTTCCGTAGCCGAAGAGGGTGAGGGGGCCTTGGGCGATGGGGTGGGGTTGTGTGGTCAGGGGGGCGATGGCCAGGAGTGCGGCTTCGGTGAGGGCGGTCATGGTGGCCAGGCAGGTGGCCATGCCGGTGGTGAGGTGGAGGTGGAGCCAGGCGATGGGGCGCCAGCGGCTGGTGGTGGGTGTGGTGTCGAGGTGGGTGAGGAGGGCGCGGGCGAGGTGGTGTTGGCCGGTGCGGGTGGCGGGGATGAGTGCGGTGGCGGTGATGAGGGTGGTGGTGATGAGTGCGGTGAGTAGGTAGAGGGTGGGTGTGGGGGTTGGGGCGTCGGTGGTGGGGTTGGTGCTGGTGAGCAGGGTGGCGAGGACGAGGGCGGCCATGAGGTAGGGCATCAGGAGTGCGCCGCCGATGATCAGGTAGGCCCAGCGTCGGTGGGTGTGGGTGCTGATCAGGGGGTGGAGTGGGGCGGTGAGCGGGCGCATGGGTGGATCGTGGCATGGGTGGGTGGGTGTGCGCCTCCCTCTGGGGTGGGAGGGCGTGGCGGGGTGATGGGTTGGTCACGTTGGGGATGGTGTGGGGGTGGGGTGGTGTTGTAGGGGTCGTGGTTCTCGTATGGGGTGTGGTGGGTGGTTGTCGCCCCCGGGCGAGGGTTGTGGTCTGGCGCGCATTTCTGGTTTTGGGGTCTCTTGGTGGGGCCTGGTGAGAAGTGTGATGAACCTTTCGTCCTATGGTGGGGCATGTGACACGAAGTGAAACGTCGACCGATGAGTCGGCACAAACAGACAACGGGTCGGGGCTGGCACACTCGCTGCGCCGCCGGCACATGGCACTGATCGCTATCGGCGGATCGGTGGGCGCTGGGCTGTTCATCGGCTCGGGCGCGGTGATCCAGACCGCGGGACCCGCGGCGGTTCTCTCCTACGCGTTGGCTGGAGCCCTGGTCTTTCTGACCTTGCGGGCTCTGGGTGAGATGGTCGTGTCGGTTCCGGCCGGGGGGTCCTTCTCGGACTATGCCCGGTTGGCTTTCGGGCCGCGGGCCGGGTTCACCATCGGGTGGGTCTACTGGTGGATGTATGCGGTTCTGGTGGCGGCTGAGTCCGTGGCCGGTGCTGCGATCCTGAGCCAGTGGGTGGACGTGCCGGGGTGGGCGCTGGCGTTAGTGGTCTTGTTGGCCATGACGGTGGCCAATCTGATCTCGGTGCGCGTGTTCGCTGAGACCGAGTCCGTGTTCTCTCTGATCAAGGTCGCCACGATTGTGGCGTTCCTGTTGGTGGGCGGGCTTTACGCCTTCGGGTTGTGGAGTGGTGCGGACGGGTCGTCGGTGACCAACTTGTGGGAGCTGGGCGGGTTCGCGCCCAACGGCTGGGTCGCGGTGCTGGGTGCGACCGTGGTGGTGCTGTTCGCCTTTGGCGGGGTGGAGATCATCACGATCGCTGCCGGTGAGAGCGCTGAGCCGGACCGTAACGTGGCTTCGGCCATCACCAATGTGCTGTGGCGGATCGGCCTGTTCTACGTGGCTTCCATTGTGGTGGTGGTCATGGTGGTGCCGTGGAATTCCACTGAGTTGGACCGGAGCCCCTTCGTGGTGGTGATGGAGACGGTGGGGATTCCCGGGGCGGCGCTGATCATGGAGATCGTGGTGCTGATCGCCGTGTTGAGTGTGCTCAATGCAGCGATGTACACGTCCTCGCGGATGTTGTTCATGCTGACCCGTCAGGGGGATGCGCCGCGGGTGCTGCGCGGGACCAACCGGCGCGGTGTGCCGGTGCGGGCGATCCTGTTGGGCACGGTGGTGGGTTATGCCGCTGTGGTGGCCGATTACCTGTTCCCGGGTCAGGTGTTCCCGTTCCTGGTGGCTTCCATCGGTGCGATTTTGCTGGTGCTGTTCTTGACGATCTGTGCTTCGCAGCTGGTGGTGGGTGCTCGGGTGCGGCGCAACGCCCCGGAGCGGTTGTCGCTGCGTATGTGGGGTTTCCCGTATCTGACGTGGGTGACTCTGCTGGGGTTGGTGTCGATCTTCGTGGCTATGGCTACGCTGGCCGAGCACCGTCAGGCCCTGTGGGCGACCGTGACGGCGGTGTTGGTGGCGGTGTTGGCCTATGAGGCGCGTCGCCGGTGGGGCCGGGTCGAGCCCAGCCGTTTGGTGTTGGGTGTGCAGGGGCGTGCGGGCCCTGAGGAGTTGGAGCGCATCGCGGGGTCCGGTTCGGGTGCCGGGGTGCGGGCTGAGGGGCGGGGCGGCGGTTCGTCGCCCGCTCCCCCGGTCTGAGCACCGGGTCTTGAGTTTGCCTCGTCCAGACTGATTCCGATGCCGTGGCGTCGCCCTGTGTGGGGCGGCGCCACGCCTGTGTGCGGGGTGGTGGCCGCTGGTGTCGGAGCTAGTTGTGGAAGAGGTGCAGGTAGTGGCGCTGGTCGAAGAGCTGGGCGGTCTGGCGTGCGGTGGGGGTGCCCGTGTCGGGGTCGGCGCCGCGGCGGGTCAGGAGTTCTACGACTGGGGCGTGGTCTTTGAAGACGGCTCCGGCCAGGGGTGATTGGCCGCGGTCGTTGAGGCGGTCGGGGTCGGCTCCCTGGTCGATGAGCAGGGCGACGGTGTCGGTGTGGCCGTGGTAGGCGGCCAGCATCAGTAGGGTGTCGCCTTTGTCGTTGGTCAGGTTGGCCGGGATCCCGGCCTCCAGGTAGGGGGCCAGGGCGTGGGTGTGGCCTGCGCGGGCGTGGCCGAACAGGCGGGTGGCGAGCTCGATGACGTGGGGGTCGTGTGCTGGGTCTTCGTGGCTCACGGGGTCAGCCTAGTGGGGTGTGCGGGCTTGGTGTGGTCTTTGGTGTGGGTGTGGCGCACCCTGGTGTCCGAGATGGCCGTATTGAGGTTTAGGTGCCGAACTTGGCTATTGTCGCTAAGGTGCTGCTCAACCCCTGAGAGGAGTCACCCTCGTGCGACATTTCGTCGGCTTCCTGTCGGGCCTGATCCTGGGCCCGGTCCTGCTCCTGGTGACCGGCTGGGCGTTCGCTCACCTGCGGGGCCTGCACGCGGACGGTCTGAGTGCCCTACAGGGCACCGGGCCCGTGGCGCTGGCCGGAATGATGGCTGTGGGCCTTCTGATCGCTCTGGTCGCGGTTCCCCCGCGCCTGACCCCCATGCTGCCCTTCACCACCGCCTTGGTCCTGATCGGACTGACCGTCACCGCGCTGCTGCGCATGCACCTGCTGGAGCGCCTGCCCACCGTGCCCGGCACCGAGAGCGCCCTGGTGCTGTTGCCGTTGGGTGTGTTTGTACCGATGGCGTTGGTGCTGTGCGCTCCCCTGTTCGTGGGCGGGCGCTGGGTCCGTCGGGAGGAGGTGGCGTCCACTGAGGAGGACGAGTACTTCGACGGCCTCTACGACGGGGACGATGACGATGGCCGTCCCCGTCGCACCGCCACCCGGGCGGAGCCGGTCCCGGCCCACCACGAGCCGCGTCACCGCCTCTGAGAGGCGGGACGACCAGCCCTAGCGCCAGGTGGGGCCCCAGCCCGAGCTCTTGGAGACCCCGCGCGGCAGCGGCGGCAGGCCCGTGGGGTTGGCGTCGCTGGGGCCCTGGTCCTTGGCGGGGGCGCTGGACTGCGCCGTGGCCGGGGGCTCCGTCGCGGACTCGGCCCCGGGATCAGGGCCGCCCCGGGGTTCGGGGGCGGCTTCGTCGTGGGGCGCAGAGTCCTGTGGCCCCGGATCGGGCTGGGCCTGCGCTCGGGGTGCGGGCTCTGCGTCCCTTGCGCGTTCGGCGGAAACCGGCACGGGTTCCGGTGCCGGCTCGGAGCGCGGTGGGTCGGTGGCCACGGGCCTTGCCCCGGCCGACACCTCGGGCTCGGCCTCGGGGCGGGCTCCAGGGTGGACGGCGGGTTGGGCCGGGGGCATGAAACCGCGCACGCGCTGGGCCTCGGCGCGTTCGTCGTCGGCGTGCAGCACCACCGGTTCGGGCAGTGGCGGGTGGTCCTCGGAGTCCTCTTCGGGGATGGCGGGTTCGGCCGGGGCCACCCGCTTCCACCACAGGTCGGCCTCCTCTTCGGTGAGCTCGGACTCCACCTCCAGCCAGCCTCGCACGTGCGGGTGGCGCCGTCCGGCGTTCCAGGAGCGCGGGTAGGGCTGCTCGTCCAGGACCAGTACGTGCTCGCCGTCGATGGTGGGGATCTCGGCGGGCAGGCCCTCGTTCCACACCCAGGTGCCGTCGTGGGCGACCAGGTTCCACCAGCCCCACACGGTCTGGGCGGCCGGGTCGACGGGGCCGTCGCGGAAGGAGGCGGTCCAGCGCGGGTCGGGCGGGTCGCCCGGCAGTCCTTGGCGCTGGGGGCCGATCAGGGCGTCGGCGAGCAGGGTGTGGAGTTGGAAGTTGTCGCCGATGCCGTCGAAGAGCACGCGGAAGGCGCGGGTGGAGTGGCGGTCCATGACCAGGGCGGAGGTGGCCTCGGCCATGCGCAGCAGGGTGCGGACCTCGTCGAACTCGGCGAGTCGGTCGCTGAGCTGGTTGGCGATGGCCACGATCTGGGCGTGCAGGGAGGGGTCGCGGCGGATGTGGGTGCGCACGCTCGATTCGCTGAGCATGGTCTTGGCGGCCAGGCCGTGGCGGCGGATGGTCCACCAGCACATGGTGGCGGCGGGGGCGTTGGGGCCCAGGTCGGCGGCTACGCGTGCTTCGGCGTCGGCGGTGACGGTGTCGGGGTCGGGTGGTGCGCCGCCGCCGGTGCGTTCCCAGGCGCGCAGGAAGACGATGGCGCCGTTGCCCATGGTGCGTAGTCGGTGCAGGATTTCGATGCCGGCGGGGCCGGGGTCGGTGCCCATTTCGACGAGGGCGCCGGCGACCACGGACAGGTCGGCGATGATGCCGGGGGCGGCGTGGTCTCCGGAGAGCAAGGGGGTGAGGGCCTCCAGGGCGAGTTCGCGCTCGGAGGTGGGGATCTGGGAGGCCAGGAGGTAGACCTTGTGGACGGCTGGTGGGAACTGTTGGGGGTCGGTGGCGACGGAGGCGTCGATCAGTTCTTGGAATGCTGCGCGAAACTCGTCGACCATGGGTCCGTCCCCTTTCTCACGCAACCAACCTAATGTCTCATCAGGGAAGGATCGCACGTTAACGGGCTGTATATGGTGTTACTGATGGGTTTGTTGATGATTCGATATGGGGGTGTGGCCTTTAAGGTGCGGGTCAAAGGCCCAGGCGGGTGACCGCGTTGTCCTCCAGCGGGTTGGCGGTGCGGATGTAGTCGTGGACGGTGCCGGGGTTGGTCCAGCGGCCCTGGCGCATGATCTCGCGGTCGGTGGCCCCGCCCAGGGCGGCCTGGGTGGCGAAGCCGGCGCGCAGGGAGTGGCCGCCGAAGTCGTCGGGGTCGAACCCGGCCCGCTGGGCGTAGCGTTTGACCACGTCGCCCACGGCGCGGGTGGACATGGGGCGCGCGGCCAGGCGGCCGTGGCGGTCCACCCCGGGCAGCAGGGGCCGCTCGGAGCCGTCGGCCAGTTCCAGGCGCTTCAGGCGCTGGCAGGAGTGCGCGGTCTCGGGCGGGGTGGCGGGCAGGGACCGCAGGTGTTCGCGGACCGCGGGGTCTGCCCCGTCGCGGTGCACCCGCATCAGGTCCGACCAGTCGGCCAGGGCACACACCGGGCAGGTGAGGCGGTGGCGCCCGCGGGGCAGGGCCACCTGCTGGTGGCCGCGGCCCTCCTGGTCGGTCTTGGTGGCGCCCAGGGAGACCACGAGGGTGGGGGCGCCGGTGGCCGGGTCGGTGCGCAGCGCCAGGTCGTCGAAGGTGAGCGCGGCCAGTTCGGAGCGGCGCAGCGCACCGGCGAAACCGGTCAGCAACAGCACGGTGTCGCGTCGGCGCGCCACTCCCCCGGGGTGGCCTTCGGCGGGGCGTACCGCGAGCAGGGCCTCCAAGGTGGCCAGAACGACGGGGGTCTTGCGGCGCGGTCGGGCCTTGCGGGTGCGGCGGATGCCGCGCAGGGTCATGCGCACCACCTCGGCGCGGGTGGGTGAGTCCAGGCCGTGGGCGCCGTGGACGGCGGCGATGGCCGCGGCGCGGCGTTCCAGGGTGGCGGGGGCCAGCGCCCAGGTGGTGCCGTCGTCGGTGCGGGTGTGGGCGCAGGCGGCCAGGTAGACGGCCACGTCAACGGGGTCGGCGGGCAGGCTGGTGCGGCCCTCGGCCAGGCACCAGGCACCGAAGGAGGTCCAGTCCGCGCGGTAGGCGCGCAGGGTGGCCGGTGCTTGGGCGTTGGTCAGGAACTGGCCCAGCATCTGGGCCTGTTCGGTGTCGAAGCGCTCACGGACCCGTTCCAAGGCGCGGGTGTCCACGAGTACGCCGTGGTCCAGGCGTTGTAGTCGGGTGCGCACGGTCTCGGGCAGGGTGATCTCTGCCCGGGGCGCGGGTTCGTCGGCGGGGTCGGTGGCGTTCAAGGTGTCCATTGTGGCCGGGGTCGGGTCCCGGTGGTGGGAGGTGGGGCGGGCGGGTGTTCTCAGCCCAGCAGGTGGGCGGTGAGTGCCCCCCACAGGTCGGCTGGGGGCATGGCGAGCAGGAGCAGGCCCACGGACAGGGCCAGGGCGACGCTGAAGGCTATGGCGGCCATCTTGCGGCGCAGGATGAGGGCGGTCACGGCGCCGATGGCGGGCACGCCCCAGGCCATGATGAGCAGCCAGATCAGGGTGTTGCCGATGGTGCGCACGGCCTGCTCGGCGATGTCGGCGGCTTGGGCGGGGTCGGCCAGGGCCGGGTCGGTGGTGGCTTCGAAGGCGTCCAGGCCGGCGAAGAGCAGCGCGGCCAGGGCCAGCGGGCTGCCCAGGGCCCACACCGCCCACAGGATGACCCACAGCACGGTGATGCGCCGGTCGGGCGGGCCGTGGACCGTGACCGGGGTGCGGCTGATGGGGCGTTTCTCCGGGGTTTGGCCCGGATCGACCCTGCCCTGGTCGGGGTTGTCGGGCTGCTGGTCGGGCCCCTGTTGGTCGGATCCCTGTTGGGGCTTGCGGCGGTTGCGTTTCTTCGGTGACACGCCCGGGAGCCTACCCGGCCAGTTGGGTGAGGTGGATGACCACCACGAACACGACGGGCCAGGCCAGTAGCACCAGAGACCACAGGGCGGCCTTGCGGTCGCCGGCCACGGTGGCCACGGCCGCGGCCAGGAAGGGGATGCCCACCGCGGCGCCGAAGGCCAGGGTGAACCATTCGGCGGCCGAGCCGGCTCGCGAGTCGGCGTCGATCCCCATCATGTAGCCGAAGGGGCCCAGGACCAGGGCGAACAGGGCCAGGATGCAGATGACGACACGGATGCCGGTGGGGTGGCGTGTGTTGCGTCCACCGCCGCGTGTAGAGGGACGTTCAGACACGGGGGCCGTGGTGCCTTTCGAGAACGGGTGGCGGGCCAGGGCTTCAGGCACACCGTCGGGCGCTGGGAGGCGGACCTGCGGGGCACGCCCCTGCCCACCCGGCGGGCGCCTGGGCGCCGACGGCCGAGCATGGTGTGCTCCCTAAAACGTACTCCACCTGGGAGGTGTCCGAAACCCAGGGTGGGGCGTGGCCGGTCAGGGGGCGGTCCAGGGGTGGGCGCAGGAGACCAGACCGGTGAAGGCCGCCAGCAGGCGCAGTTCGTCGACGCTGCGGGGCGCGGTGGTGAGCAGGTCGGGTGAGTGCACCACCAGAGCCAGGAGTTGGGCGCGTGAGAGCGCGACGTTGAGGCGGTTGCGGTCCAGGACGAAGGAGGGTCCGCGGCTGGTCTCGGCGGCGTTGGAGGTGGTCATGGAGCAGATGACGGCGGCGGCTTCTTGTCCTTGGAAGCGGTCGACGGTGCCCACGCGCACACCCTCCAGGGCCGGGGTGGTGTGGGTGGCTTCGGCCAGGGCCTGGCGCAGGGCGCGCACTTGGAGGTTGTAGGGGGCCACCACCAGGATGTCGTCGCCGGTCAGGGGGCGTGGGCCCGTGTCGGGGTCGGCGGTCAGGTGTTGGGTGACCAGGGTGCGGGCGGCCTCGACGACCGCGGTGACCTCTTCGGGGCTGTGGGTGGTGCGGCCCCGGTGGGTGACGGGGTGGGCGTACACGCCCGGTGCGGGCCCGGTCAGGGTGCGGTCGGTCGTGGACGGGTGGGCGTGCAGGCGGTTCTGGTAGGAGAGCGCGGAGACGGGCGCGCACACGGCGGGGTGCATGCGGCGGGTCTGGTCCAGGAAGTAGCCCAGGGTGGGGTCGATGATGTGCTCGCCCGCCATGAGGTGTTGCAGGGCTGAGGCGTCGGCGCCTTCGCCGTGGGTGCCTTGGACGACCTGGGGCAGTTGTTGGGGGTCGCCCAGCAGGACGAGGTTGTGGGCGGCGGCGGAGACCGCGAGGGTGTCGGCCAGGGCGAACTGTCCGGCCTCGTCGATGATGAGTACGTCCAGGGGGTCGGCGACCATGGCGGCGTTGGCCATGGCCCAGGCGGTGCCGCCGATGAGCACCGAGCGTCCTTCGGTGGTGCGTTTGGTGCGCCAGGTGGCCAGGGCCTGGGCGGTGGTGGGCTGTTCCCAGGGAAGGTCGGGGTCTGCGGTGTCTTTGCCGCGGCCTTTGGCGCGTTTGGCGGCGGCCAGGTCCACCCCGGCTTCGTTGGTGGCGCGCACGGCCGAGGACATGACGTTCTCTACGGCTTTGTGGCTGGTGGAGCACACGCCCACGCTGCGGCCCTGTGCGGCCAGGTGGGTGATGAGTTGGGCGGCCAGGTAGGTCTTTCCGGCTCCGGGTGGGCCTTGGACGGCCAGGTAGGAGTCGTCGAGCCGGTCCACGGCGGCGATGGTGGCGGCGATGAGGTCGCCGTCGAAGGCGGCGGGGTCCGGGAGGGGTCCGCCGCCCTTGAGTCGGGGCGGTAGGCGGCGCAGGACGTCGGTTCCGCACTGGTGGGGCCAGGTGGGCAGCGCTTGCACGCTCTGGCGGGCGACCTGTTCCAGGGCGCCGTCCTTGGGTTGGGGGTTGACCGGTGCTCCGGGCAGGACGGCCACGGGAGGGCGGGTGTAGGTGGCGTCGACGTCGCAGGTTTCGGTGAGGGTGAGCTGGTCGGGTCGGGTGTGGGTGAGGGTGGCGTCGGTGGTGGTGGCTTGTTGGCCGGGTGCGCCGGGGTAGAGGAGCTTGACTTGTTGGTTGGGGGTGAAGGGGTGGGGGTGGGAGGTGTCCAGGCGCATGGACAGTTCACGGCGGGCCTTCTTCTGGCGGCCGGTGGGTTCGATCCACTCGCCGGTGTGGATCTGCCAGGGCACGGCGCAGTCGGTGTCGGACTCCAGGTCTTGCAGGGGTGCGCCGGTGCGGCGGTAGTGCTCGCGCCAGGGCGGTAGGGCTTCGCGCTGGTAGTAGCCGACCAGGGCGGCCAGGGCGGCGCGGGGGTGGTCGTCTTCGGTGCGTTCTTCGGCCTGGTCGGGGACGTGTTCGAGGAGGGGGTCGGTCAGGGCGGTGTGGCGGGCGGCTTTTTCGGCGCGTTTGCGGGCGCGTTCGGCCTCGGCTTCGGTGAGTTCGAACTGGACCAGGGGGCGGTCGGTGATGCCTTGGGTGGTGCGGTGTTCTTCGAGCCAGTCGCGCAGGCGGGCGGTGGAGTGGCAGTCGTCGCGGTTGTAGCGGGCGATGCCGTCCAGGATCTTGTCGGCTTCGGCGCTGTCGTGGGCTTCGTGGGCGGCCAGGTAGGCGGCGTAGGCGTCGATGCTGGAGGTGGCGGTGGTGACCTGGCCGGCGCGGGTGGTGTCCAGGTAGAGGGGTTCGAGGTACTTGATGGAGTAGGAGCGCTGGGACACGCGCAGGCTCTTGCGGACCACGGTGTAGAGGTCGATGAGGCGGCCCTCGCGCAGGAGGCGGTTGACTTCCTCCTCGCGGGTGGCGAATTCGGAGCTGAGGTGTTTGAGGCGGTCCACTTCGTAGGAGGCGTAGTGGTAGATGTGGGCGCCGTCGTCGGTGTCGATGCGTGCGGTGGCGAAGTCGACGAAGTCTTCGAGGGCTTTTTTCTCTTGGGTGCGGTCGTGGGCCCAGAAGGCGTGGAAGGTTTCGGTGCCGTCGGTGTCTTCGGTGGTGGCGCCGAAGAGGTATTCGAGGCCGCGGCCGCCCTGGCGTGAGTGGTAGGGGTAGCCCTCCATGTCGAAGAAGACGTCGCCGGGGCTGGGTGGGGGCAGGGTGGTCAGGCCGTCGGGGGCGAACACTTCGGCGGTGACCTCGCCTTGGGGGTTGGCCGGGGTGCGGGTGGTGTCCTGGCGGACTTGGAGGGCGGCTTGGGCGCGCAGTTGGTCGAAGGAGCGGCGGGGCAGGGTGGTGGGGCGGTCGTGGTCGTGGGCGTGGGCCAGGGCGTCGATGGTGGTCAGGCCGGCGTCGGTGAGTTTGGCGGCCTGGTCGGTGCGCAGCCCCGCGACCAGGGACAGGTGGCGGGCGGCGGTGCGGCCTTGGGAGCACCAGGTGTTGTAGCCGCAGCCCTCGCAGGCGGGTCGGGGTTGGCCCCAGGTGGGGGTGGGCAGGGCGGGCTCTTGGGCCAGGTGGTCGATGAGGCGGTGGGTGAGGGTGGTCAGGATGGGGGTGAACTCGGCGGTGGGCAGGGTGTGGGTGTGCTGGTCGCCGGTGAGCAGGTGCATGTGGTGGGGGGTGCGCCCGTCCAGGATGGCGACGGCGTGGGCGTAGGCGGTGAGTTGGACGATGGCTGAGGGGCCGGGGCGGCGGGCGAGTTTGGTGTCCCAGGGTTCGTAGGCCCAGTCGGTGGGTGCGTCTTGGCGTTTGTGGCCGGTGGTGGGGTCCAGGTCGGAGCGGATGAGGAAGTCGGCGCGTCCGTGGAAGGCCACGCCCTGGGCTAGGGGGTGGTGGAAGGAGGCCTGGTAGATGACGGGGACCCCGGTGGCCATGGCTTCGGCGGTGGTGCGGGCGGCTTCGGCCAGGGAGTGGTCGTCGGGTTTGGGGGCGTCGATGTGGGCGATGTCGTCGAACAGGGTGCTTAGGCGTTCGAGTTCGGCCTGTTCGTGGACGTGGCCGTGGTGGGCGACGAGGGGGTCGATGTCCTCGGGTCGGGGTGCGCCGGGCAGGTGGGCGGCCAGCGCTGTTTTGAGAGCGCTGCGGTGGCCGCACTCCAGTGTGTCGACGAGGTCGGTGGGTGAGACGACCCAGCCGGTGGTGGTGCGGAACAACGCCCGGACTCCCCTTGGTGTTGGTTGAGTTGGTGGGGATTGTGCCACGGCATGGTGGCGTGTGGGGCCGCACACGCGGCAGGGGCGGGGGTGGTGTGTGCGGTGCCTGGTGGGGATTGTACGCGGGCCCGGGTGGAGTGTGCGGGGTGTTCGCGCAGGCCAGCGGGGCGCCCCGGGCGGCGGTTCCTTATGGACGCCTGTGTTCCGGGCCCGGGTCCGGGAACGAGGACGCGCCCCGAACCGTGTGCGGGTTCGGGGCGCGCCTGTGCTTGCTGTTCGGTGCGGGTTCTAGCCCACGACTTCCCAGTCGACCTGGCCCACGCCGGAGCCGGTGCCGATGATCTCGTCGAAGGCGGCCGTGGACAGGTCCAGGCAGCGGCCGTCGATGTAGGGTCCGCGGTCGTTGATGCGCACCGTGACCGAGGAGCCGTTGTTGGGGTTGGTGACCTCGACCATGGTGTCGAAGGGCAGCGTCTTGTGCGCGGCCGTCATGGCTTGGGTGTCGAAGGTTTCGCCGTTGGCGGTGGTGGAGCCGTGGAAGCCTTCACCGTAGAAGGAGGCCTCGCAGGTGCCGCCTTCGCCGCTGCCGCCGCCGGAGTCGCCTGAGCCTTCGGAGTCGTCGGAGCTGGTCTCGGGCTCCTCTTCCTCCTCGGGTTCCTCCAGGATGTCGGAGCCTGAGGCGGACAGGGACTGGGGATCGGCCACGGGGCTGTCTTCGTCGCCGTCGGCCTCGCCGTCCTGCTCCTCGCTCTCCTGCGGCTCCTCCACGACCAAGGTCTCGGGCTCGGCCTGCGGGGTGCTGGCGGCGCTGGTGGCGTCCTGCGGGTCGCCGCCGGTGGTGATGACCGCGGCCGCGGCGGTACCGCCCACGGCCAGGGTCAGGCCGGCGGCCGAGGCCACGACCAGTGCGCGCTTCTTGCGTGAGCGCGCGGCGGCCAGACGGGGGCCTACGGGGACGGTCGCGGCCTCGGTGGGCTCGTGGTGACCGTCGGCGGGTGGGAACTCGGGCTCGTGTTTGCCCACAGCGCAGTCCTTCGAACGGGAAACAGGGTGTGGCCCTCGCCCCGGCGTGGTGCTGTTGTGCCGTTAGGGGCGTGTGGCGCCATGTGGTGCGGGCCCCGGGGAGATGGGTGGGGCCGGGCACGCGGGAGGTGTGGGACCTCCGGTGGCCTTGCACGGGGTCTGAGCGCAGAGCCTAAGGGGTAACGCGAGCGTAACGGTACCGGAAAGGGAGAGTTTGTGGAACTTCTCACCTGTCTTGGGTGAGGATGCCTGGGCGTTCACGCCCGGGAGGAATCGCCCCGCCCGCTTCGGGGGTGAGGCTCAGCGACAGTTCCGCCGCCCAGCACAGACGTATTTCGTCGTTTGGCCCCACCAGTGACCAACGGGTCGTTAGTGTGTTCGACCATGAAGCTGGTGGTGCGGGTCAAACTCCTGCCCTCGCCTGAACAGGCGCGGGCCCTTAAGGAGACCCTGCACGCCTGCAACCGGGCCGCCAACCACGCCTCACAGATGGCCCAGACGACCGGGGCCCGGAACAAGTACGCCCTCCAGAAGAAGGTCTACACCGACCTCAAAGCCTCCTTCGGCCTCTCGGCACAGCCGACGGTACGGGTGATCGGCAAGGTCACCGACGCCTACACCACCCGGCAGGCCCACCTGAAGGCCGGCCACCTGGGCCGCAAGGGTTCGGCGCGCCGCCAGCGGGCCGAGGCCACGGCCATCAGCTTCCGCCCGGAGGCGGCCCAGCCCTTCGATGCGCGGTGTCTGTCCTGGCAGATGGATGCGCGCACGGTCTCGATCTGGACCACCCAAGGGCGGATGAAGAACCTGGCCTTGATCTCCTCACCCGGGCAGCTCAAAGTCCTGGCCCAGTACCAGCAGGGGGAGAGCGACCTGGTCTACCGGGACGGGCAGTGGTACCTGGCCGCGACCTGTGAGGTGCCCGAAGCTCCGCTGAATGAAGAGCCCGCGGGGTTTGTGGGGGTGGATCTGGGGATCGTGGAGATCGCCACCACCTCCACCGGCCAGCGCTACGCCGGACGCCGACTCAACCGGTACCGCAAGCGGCAGAACCGACTCCGGGCGAAACTGCAGAAGAAGAACACCAAGAGCGCCAAGCGCTTGCTCAAGCGCCAGCGCCGCAAGGAGGAGCGGCGGGCGCGGGACGTCAACCACCAGATTTCCAAGCACATCGTGGAGCGGGCCGAACGCACCGGCCACGGCATCGCCCTGGAAGACCTCAAGGGCATCCGTGGCCGGGTACGGCAGGCCAAGCAGAACCGCTCCGCGTTGCATTCGTGGAGTTTCGCCCAGCTGCGCGACTTCCTCTCCTACAAGGCTCGCAGGGCCGGGGTGCCCCTGGTGGTCGTGGATGCGGCCTACACCTCGCAGTCCTGCTCGGAGTGCGACCACACCAGCAGACGCAACCGGCCCTCCCGGGCCCGGTTTGTGTGCCGGGGGTGTGGTGTGGTGTTGCACGCCGACGTGAATGCTTCGCGCAACCTCGCCCGTCGGGGCGAGGCTGTGTGGATCGCGGGGCGCCAGTCAGCCGCCCCCGCACCCTCCCAACATTGAGGGGGTGCTGGACGCGGGAGGTCTCCTACCAGCCAGGTGGGCACCTACCCGCAAGCCCGCGGGCTTCACCCACGGGTCGTTGACCCACTGACCTGCACGGACCGCAGTGCGAGGCGGCGCGGGGGCATTCCCTGGGGGAAGAGGGTCCGGGCGGGGTCGGGCAGGTGGAGGCCGCTGAGTTCGGCGACCGCCCGGGACAGGGTCGGGTTGTCCAGGTGTCCGCCCACGGTGTGGATGAGGGTGGTCAGCGTGGGCAGGACCGGTGCGCCCAGGGCGGCGGTGGCGTAGCGGGCGGCCACGGCCGGGGTCCGGGAGGCGCCCGCCCAGCAGTGCAGGAACACCCGTTTGCCTTCGGCGCGCAGTGCGGCCACGGCCGCGGCGGCCTCGTCCAAGGTGAAGTGCGGGTTGGTGTTGCGGCCCGGGATGTCGTGCAGCCACACCCGGATCCAGTCGGTCCCGGGCAGGTGGGGTGCGTCGCTGGGGTGGGTGCGGCACAGCGAGACCACCGCGTCCACGTCCCGGGGGCGGGTGCGCAGGTGGTCGAGGTTGCCCAGCACCACGTCGGGATCCAAGGGATGGGGCACGGCGAAGGGCGGAAGGCGCCGCTCGGGCCGGGCCCGGATGGGTACCTCGGGCCACTGGTCGGGAAGCCGGCCACCACGGGCGCTGACCAGGGCTGCGCAGGTCAGGGCGTGGGGGTCGGTGTGCTCGCTCAGGCGGCGCAGCGCCTGTACGGGCAGGGCCGACACACCCCACCGAGCGCCGACCAGGGCGCCCGCGTACAGGGCGGCCAGGTCACCGCAGGAACGGTAGGCCGCCCAGACGGTCTCGACCAGGTGGGCGCAGGCGAAGGTGCCGCTGGCGGGGTCGTGGGAGGGGTGGGGTGTGTGCATGAGGGACCGCCAGGAGGCGCCCAGGGGGTCGTCGCTCGCGGTGTGTTCCAGCTCGGGCGCCTGTGCCGGTGGGATGGCGGTGCTCACCAGGGTGCGCAGGACCCGGGTCCAGGCGTGTGGGACGGGGTCGCTGGGGGTCGTGCGGGCAGGCGTGGGGGCGGCCACCGTTGCGGGAGCGGTGACGACCCGGGCCAGGGCCGTGTGGGCCAGGTGGGCCAACAGGGCGGTGCTGCGGGCGGAGCCTTCGTCGGGTCGGCCCGCGGGGTCGGTGGGTGGGCTGGCCGCCGCAGCGTACCGGGTCGCCAGGGCAGACGGGGTACCGATCAGGGCCGCGGCGGCCAGGGGGCCGAGCAGTGCGCCGACGGCGCGGTCGTAGGCGGGCTCTTCAGTGGGGCGTGAGGCCTTGGGCGCTGTGGGCATGGCCGTCCTCTGCGGGGGTGGGTCCGGTCGGGGTGTGGGACCTCGGGTGTGTGGCGGGGCCCTCCGGTGGCCTTCCCGGTACAGAGGTGTGGTGTGCACGGCTTGCCGGTTGTGGCCACGCCCGCGCGGCAGGCGCCCCTTCAGTGCAGGGGTTTTTCGTAGCGGGTGACCGGATGCCAGGTGGAGTCAGGGCCGAAAGACACCTGTCCGCGCTGCGCATAGCCGCGCTGCTGGTAGAAGGCGCGCAGCCGGTGGTTGCCCGAGACGCAGTCCAGGCGCACGCTCGTGTGCTGGCGGGCGGCGGCCGTGGCCTCAACCCAGGCCAGCACGCCGGCGCCCAGTCCGTGGCCGGAGGCGGAGCGGGCGACCATGAGCCCGTGCACGTAGGTGGCCTCCACAAGCGGGTCGGGCCAGATCAGCGGGTCCCGGGTGAGCAGGCGCACCGTCGCGACCAGGTCGTGGCCTTGGTGTAGCACCCACCACTGGCCGCTCTCGATCTGCTCGGCGATCTCGTGCGCGCCCACCTCCCCCGGTGCCCACTGCCGAACCCCGATCCGGGCCTGCCAGCGTGCGAGGTCGTCGCGCAGGTCCCGGATAGCGAGGGCGTCGGGGGCCTGGGCGGGGTGGAGCGCGGTGGGCGGGGGCGGCGGCAACTTCTCCTCCTAGTGTGTGGACGGCGCCGTCGACCAGGACGGCGTGGCCGCAACGGATTGTCCTGGGGCCTGGTACTCCGAACGGGGGGACTCTGGGGTGGATCGGCGCTCGATGTTCTCACGCGGGGTCCGGACTTGGGGTTCCTGTGTGCAGCTGCCCCGAAGCGGGTGAGCGCGCCTGATGTGCACCCGGACGCCGGGCTGGCTGGGTTGCTCTTGGGCATGCTGAGGCGGGCGGAAACGGTGCTTCCCCTAATCGAGGTCTGTGGGTTTGTGGGCCTTCTTGATCCGCTCGCGTGCCCAGGCAGCCACAGTTTGGGCGTTGGGCGACAGCCCTGGACCAGGGGGAAGCCAGAAGCCGCCCCGCGGGACCGGGTCGTCGGCAGGGGTGCGCCCCGTGTCGTTAAGGGAGGCAGCTATCTGACCCAACGTCTTTGGGCCCAAGGCGACGTCCTCTGGAGGAAAGTGTTCCGGGATCTCTGGCACCGATCCGCCCTGGGGTGATGCGTTGGGTTCCGGCGCGGGTTCGTGCATGAGTTCGTCAGGCACCGAGCGACACAGCCGCCCGCAGATCGCGCAGGTGTCACCAGGGATGTTGCGCACGGTCGGGTGCTCGGGGCAGGTGCCGGAGGCCTTTCCGCGGCTGTCCACCAGGAACTGTTTCGACTGGGTGAACGGGTCGTCCTCGCCCCAGTCTGACCATGGTGGTGTGGGCAACCTCGCTCCGTGGATGCCTCGGCCCAGAGTGCCGTCCAGGTAGCGACGTGCGGCACGCATGTCGCACAGCCGCTTCATGAGCGCCGGGAAGGGGCGCCACAAGCGCTCCAGCCCTGAGAGCAGTACCCGAACGTCGGCCTCGCCCAGGCCTTGGCGCAGGAGTTTCTCCACGGCCAGTGCCAACCGTTCCCGGTCCGCTCTCGGAGCGGACAGGAGTTTGTTGGGAATTCGATCAATAATTCCGAAGAGACCGATCCGGGTTTTTTTTCGGGTTTGCTTTCCTGTGGTTGAGGTACCACGGACGGAACCAGCCACCCCCTCTCCAGAACAGTCACTAGGGGAACAGTCTGTAGGTCGATCTGAGCTGGGGGTCAGCTCAACCTGAGCTAGGGTCGAGCGGCGACTCAACGACGGCCGGTTGTGCGTGGTGAGAGGCTCCTCCCCCAGCTGGGCGCGGCAGGCGTTGATCTCTGAGAGCGCCAACTCTGGGTAGTCCTCAGCGGGAACGAGGAGCTCCAGTACACACGGGAGCTGGTAGGTGGAGCGGCCAGGCTTGAGGTCCTCGGCGAAGAACGCGATGGTCTCCGAGCGCGTGAGTTTGCGGACGATGCCCGCGTCGGTCAGGTCGTCGATGGCGCGCTTGAGGCTGCTGACACTGAGGGTGCCGCCGGAGCGCTTGGCCAGGTTCTCCAGGAAGAAGAAGCACCAGCGACCGTCGACGTCGACCACGTTGGCGATGGCCATCAGGGCCGACACGGAGCGCTGTGTGGGCAGCAGGCCCTTGCTGAAGATCTGTTGGACCCAGATCGCGAGGATGAACCCGATCCCCTTGAGTGCACCCCGGGGGCGCTTGCGGGGCGGAGAAAACCCAGCCGGATTCGGAGTTTCGGATGTGCTGCAGGGGTGCGTGAGTGTAGACTCCACGGTGAGTCGCCTTACTGGTTCAGAATGCCTTACTGGTTCAGCATGAAGGTGGCTCAGTCGACAAACCTGTTTGTCCAGGCGTCGGCCATAACCCGACCGGGTGGTAGTGCGCCGGGTCGGGTTTTTCTTGTCGCGATCCAACCTAGCGATCCGAACAAGAGTTCGTGGTGCTTTCTCTCAGATCCACACAGGCGCGAGATCCGAGGAACAACCCACAAACCCAAAATGCGAAGCTCGCCACACTTGGCCCGTTTTGTGAAAGTGTTCTTTTCGCACAAAAACGGCCCTCCGTCGAAATGAAGGGCCGCTGGGGGAACTGAGGTCAACGGGTCAGGGAACGCACCTCGTCAAGCAGAGCCGCCCACTCCTGCGAAGCGAAGCTCAGATGCCCGGCCTCACGGTTCTGGGTGTCGCGAACATCCGCACCAGCAGCGCCCTGCGTGCCTGCACGCAGTTGGCTCCGTCGTCGGAGTAGGTGCTCTTGTGCCAGGCAATCGTTCTCATGGCTTACTTCTTCGCGGCAGCCAGGGCAGCGGTCCACTCTTCCTGAGCGAAGGCCAGGTGGCCCTGATCTCCGTTCTTCGTGTCACGAACGGCGCAGAAAGCAGGCTGCGCGCTCACCTCTCCCACCGCCCACTGCCTGACCCCGATCCGCACCTGCCAGCGTGCGAGGTCGTCGCGCAGGTCCCGGACGGCGAAGGCATCGGGGGCCCGGGCGGGCTCGAGCGCGGTGAGCGGGGGCGGCAACGTCTTCTCCTGAGGCTGCGGGGGCGCACGGTGCGGGCCTGGCGCGTCCACGCTAGCGGAGCCGGCTCCGTACGGGCGGGGCGAGGGTGCTCAGCACGGCTGGGTGTCCAAGGCCAGCCGGTAGCCGCGCTTGACGACGGTCTGGATGATCTTTGCGTCGCCCAGGGCGGTGCGCAGGCGGGCCACGGCGGTTTCGACGGCGTGGGAGTCGGCGTCCTCGCCCAGGCAGGTGAGCAGGTGGGCGCGGTCGCGGACCTGTCCGGGGCGGTGGGCCAGGGCGCGCATCAGGCGCATGAGGGTGGGCGAGAGGGTGTGGACGGTGCCGTCGACCAGGACGGCGTGGCCGCGCAGGCGCAGGTGGTGGCCGGCCACGCGCAGGGTGGGGAACCGGGCGGGGAGTTCTTTGGTGAGGGTGCGGACCTGGGCGCCGATGCGGGCGCGCTCGGGCCACAGGGTGGGGATGTCGTGGGCCATGAGGGGGCGGGCGGTGACCGGGCCCACGCACAGGGGCAGGACGTGGCCGCGTAGGGCTTGGATGAGGTGGGTGTCCTGGCCGGTGGTGTGGGCGCGGGTGAGGAGTCCGGCGGCGGCGGGGGCGCTGGTGAAGGTGACGGCGTCCACTCCCCCGGTGGTGATGGCGTCGATGAGGCGGTCCAGGGGTGCGGTGTGTTCGGGTTGGGTCCAGCGGTAGACGGGGACTTCGATGACCTCTGCTCCGGCCATGCGCAGGGCGGCGGTGAAGTCGGGCAGGGGTTCGCCGTGGAGCTGGATGGCTATGCGTAGTCCCTGGACGCCGTCGTGGAGGAGGTAGTCCAGGACTTCGGCCGAGGATTCGCAGGGTGGGGACCATTCCTCGTGGAGTCCGGCGGCGCGGATGGCGCCTTTGGCTTTGGGGCCGCGGGCCATCAGGCGTGAGGAGCGCATGCTGGTGAGGAGGGGGTCGGCCATGCCCCAGGTTTCGCAGGCCTCGACCCAGCCGCGGAAGCCGATGCCGGTGGTGGCCACGACGACGTCGGCGGGGTGGTGGGTGAGTTGTTCGGAGACGGTGGCCAGGCGTTGGTCGTCGCTGAGGGGGACGATGCGCAGGGCGGGTGCTGCGATGACGTCGGCGCCTTTGCGGCGTAGGAGGGCGCTGAGTTCCTCGGCGCGGCGGGCGGCGGTGACGGCGACGGTGAACCCGGCCAGGGGTGCGGTGGTGGCTTCGGGGGCGGGCGGTGCGTGCTCGTGGGGTAGGGCGGTGGTCACGGTGTCCCCTGCTCTGTGTGGGTGTGCTGTGGGTTGGTGGCGATCTGGATGGTGCCGTGGTGGACGCGGACCGGCCAGGTGGTCAGGCGGGTGTGGGGATCGTCCAGGCTCTGTCCGGTGCGCAGGGAGAAGACGTGTTTGAGCATGGGTGAGGCGACGGTGGGTTCGCCGGCGCGGTCGCCGACGATGCCGCGGGAGATGACGGTGGCGCCGGTGTGGGGGTCGAGGTTGTCGACGGCGTGCAGGTGGTGGTCGCGGGTGCGGAAGAGGGCGGCTTGGTGGCCGTTGGGGAGCAGGACGGCCAGGCCGATCTCGGGTTCGAGGCGGTGTTCGGGGCAGGCGGTGACCCAGTCGGTGGCGGTGGGGGTGAGGACGCTCATCGGGTGGTCTCCTGTGCGGCGTGCTGTGGGGTTCGGGTGGCGGGCATGCCCAGGTCGAGGGGGCCCGGTGCGGGTACGGGCTGGTCGCGGGTGGTGGTGAAGCTGATGGTGGGGTCGGGGGTGTGGGGTGCGTTGGTGAAGGAGACGAAGCGGGCGAGCTTGTCGGGGTCGGCCAGGACGGCGGCCCATTCGTCGGTGTAGGTGTGCACGTGGCGGGCCATGGCGGCCTCGAGTTCGTCGGCGATGCCGAGCTGGTCGTGGACCACGACCTCGCGCAGGTGGTCCAGGCCGCCCTCGAGGGATTCGATCCAGGGGGCGGTGCGCTGGAGGCGGTCGGCGGTGCGCACGTAGAACATCAGGAAGCGGTCGATGTAGCGGATGAGGGTGTCCTCGTCCAGGTCGCCGGCCAGGAGTTGGGCGTGGCGGGGGGTGAAGCCGCCGTTGCCGCCCACGTACAGGTTCCATCCGGTGTCGGTGGCGATGACGCCGAAGTCCTTGCTGCGGGCCTCGGCGCACTCGCGTGCGCAGCCGGAGACGGCGGACTTGAGTTTGTGGGGTGCGCGCAGGCCCCGGTAGCGCTCTTCCAGGCGGATGGCCAGTCCGACGGAGTCTTGGACGCCGTAGCGGCACCAGGTGGTGCCCACGCAGGACTTGACGGTGCGCAGGGATTTTCCGTAGGCGTGCCCGGATTCGAAGCCGGCCTCGACCAGGCGGGTCCAGATGGCGGGCAGCTGTTCGAGGCGGGCGCCGAAGAGGTCGATGCGCTGGCCGCCGGTGATCTTGGTGTAGAGGTCGAAGTCGCGGGCGACCTGGCCGATGACGATGAGTTTGTCGGGGGTGATCTCGCCGCCGGGGATGCGGGGCACCACCGAGTAGGTGCCGTTGCGTTGCAGGTTGGCCAGGTAGCGGTCGTTGGTGTCCTGCAGGGTGGCCTGTTCGCCGTCCAGGATGTGTCCGCCTCCCAGGGAGGCCAGGATGGAGGCGACGGCGGGTTTGCAGATGTCGCAGCCGCGTCCGGTGCCGTGGGCGGCGATGAGGGCGGAGAAGGTCGTGGTTTTGGTGGCGCGCACGATCTCCAGGAGGTCGGCGCGGGACTGGGTGAAGTGCTCGCACAGGGCCTTGGACTGGGTGATGCCCGACTGGGTGAGGATCTGCTTGAGCATGGGCACGCACGATCCGCAGCTGGTGCCTGCCTTGGTGCAGGACTTGAGTGCGGCCACGTCGTGTGCGCCGTCGTCGATGGCCTGGCACACCTGGCCCTTGGTGACGGGGTTGCAGGAGCAGATCTGCGCGTCCTCGGGCAGGGCGTCGGTGCCCAGGCCCGTGCCGCCTTCGGGGGTGATCAGGGCCAGGGGGTCGCCGGGCAGGGGTGAGCCCACCATGGGCCGCAGGGTGGCGTAGGCGGAGGCGTCGCCGACCAGGACGCCGCCGAGCAGGGTGGTGGCGTCGTCGGAGAGGACGAGTTTGGCGTAGCGGCCGCTGGCGGCGTCGTTGACGACCACGTCCAGGGCGCCGGGTGTGCGGCCGTGGGCGTCGCCGAAGCTGGCCACGTCCACGCCCAGGAGTTTGAGTTTGGTGGAGGTGTCGGCGCCGGTGAAGGTGGCGGTGCCGCCGACGAGGCGGTCGGCGAGGACTTCGGCCATGGCGTTGCCGGGGGCGATGAGGCCGTAGACGGTGCCGCGGTGGTGTGCGGCCTCGCCGATGGCGTGGATGCGGGGGTCGCTGGTGGTGCAGGTGTCGTCGATGGTGATGCCGCCGCGTTCGCCGAGGGTGAGTCCGGTGGTGCGGCCCAGGTCGTCGCGGGGGCGGATGCCCACGGAGAAGACCACCAGGTCGGTGTCGATGTGGTGGCCGCCTTCGAGGAGGAGGCGGGCGGCGCGGCCGTGGGGGTCGGCTTCGACGGCGGTGGAGGCGGTGCCGGTGTGCACGTGTACGCCCAGGTCGGTGACGAGGTGGTGGAGCAGGGCCGCGGCGCCTTGGTCGATCTGGGCGGGCATCAGGTGGGGTGCGAGTTCGACGATGTGGGCTTGCAGGCCCAGGAGGCGCAGGGCGTTGGCGGCTTCGAGCCCGAGGAGTCCGCCGCCGATGACGGTGCCGGTGCGGGCGCCTTGGGCGGCGGTGGTGAGGGCGTCCAGGTCCTCGATGGTGCGGTAGACGTGGCAGCCGGGCAGGTCGTGTCCGGGGATGGGCGGAACGAAGGGGGTGGATCCGGTGGCCAGGACGAGGTGGTCGTAGGGCAGGGTGCGGCCCGAGGAGGTGGTGACGGTGCGGGCGGTGCGGTCGATGGCGGTGGCCTGTTCGGCCACGTGTACGTCGATGCGGGGGCCGCGCAGGTCGCCCAGGGAGAGGTCGTGGGCGGTGGTGCCGTCGAGGTAGGAGGACAGGGCGACGCGGTCGTAGGCGGTGCGGGGTTCCTCGCCCACGATGGTGATGTGCCAGTGGTGGGCGGTGTCGCGGTCGCGGAGGGCCTCGACGAGCCGGTGGCCGACCATGCCGTTGCCGATGACGACGAGTTCTTCCATGGGGCGGCTCCTGCGTGGTGCGGGGGCGGACGGTCCTCAGGCAACCGGGTGGGTGTTTCGCGCCGGTTGGGTTGTGGTGTCCGGGGTGTTTCGTTGTGCTGTCACCGCAGGTGGGGGGTGCGTGATCGGGGCGCGGGGATGCCGGGTGGTGGCGCGGTGGGCCGAGCGCCCTGGTGTGCTGGGCGCGTGGGTTATGGAGAGCGCGGCGCCATGACCGCGGGCGGTCAGGGCTGGTGCGGGCCCTGACCGGGCGGCTGGGGCGGTTGTCCGCCGTGGGGCGGATAGGGCGGCGGCTGCGGTCCTGGGTAGGGGCCTTGGTAGGGGCCGTGTCCCGGGTAGGACTGGCGTTCTTGGCGGAGTCGTTGGCGGTGGCGGCCGCGGCGCAGTGCGGTGACGATGATGATGAGGACCCCGCCCACGATGCCCAGGAACGGTATGAGCAGGAAGGAGCCGAGCGCGCCGAACAGGTTGCCCAGGATGCCGCCGGTGGCGTCGTCGCCGTAGGCCAGGCCGAAGCGGACGTCCTCGGGGGCGTCGCAGGCGAGGGTGTACTCGCCGGGTTCGGTGAGGGTGGCCATGCCGATCATGGCCCAGGATCCGTCGGTGCCGTCGACCTCGTGGTTGAAGGTGGGGTAGTCGAAGGCGTGGGATTGGCCGTCGGTGTCGCTCAGGGCACAGGCGGTGTGGTCTACCGAGCTGGGTGAGCCGTAGAGCAGCCATCCGTCTTCGGGGTGTTGTTCGGCGTCGACGGTGAAGGTGGTGCTCTGTGCGCCTTGGGTGCGTGCCTCGAAGTCGGGCAGGGCCAGGGCCCGGATGATCATGATGATGAACAGGACCACGCCGAGAAGGATGGCGATGGGGATGAGCGCGCCGCCCACCCAGAACCAGGCGCGCGAGGGGCGCAGTTCGCGGGGGTCCACGTGCGGGGGCGGCCCGTAGGGGCCGGGGTTCGGTGCGGCCATGCGGTGAGTTTCGCATGGCTGACCTGCGCACAGGTGTGTTCTTGCCGCGATTTTGGTGGTGTGTTGTCGAACGTGTGCGCTCAGGCGGCGGGTTCGGTGGCACGGGTGGTGCCGGTGGTTTCGGTGGTCTGGTCGGGGGTGGCGGCGATGATGGCGTCCAGCAGGGCGCGGGCCGTGGTGAGTTCGCCGATGGCGGCGTCCATGCGGTCGCGTTCGCGCTGTAGGGGGTGGCGCATCTCGGCGCAGGTGGCGGCGACCTCGTGGCCCCGTCCGCGCACGCATGGCAGGACCACGGCGATGGTGGCGGTGGGCAGGCCCGCGGCGAGCAGGCTGCGGATGAGCCCGACGGTTTCGACGTCGTCGGGGGCGTATTCGCGGTATCCGCTGGGTGCGCGGTGGGGGTTGAGGAGCCCTTGTTCCTCGTAGTAGCGCAGGAGGCGGGGGGCGACCCCGCTGCGGCGCGACAGCTCTCCGATGCGCATGCGTCCTCCGACCCTTGACTCTCACACGGATGTGAGACTTTACCGTCGCCGCATGACACCAACAACCGATGGGCGTGCGGCCCGCGCCACCCGGCGCGAGTGGACCGGACTGGCCCTGCTTCTGTTGCCCACGCTGATGCTCACGAGCGACATCAGCGTGCTGTTCTTGGCCACCCCGCACCTGGCCGCCGACCTGCAACCCGGAGCCACCCAACTGCTGTGGATCAACGACGTCTACGGGTTCCTCATCGCCGGTTTCCTGGTCGCCATGGGGGCGGTGGGCGACCGGATCGGTCGGCGCCGACTGCTGGTGGTGGGCTCTGCGGCCTTCGCCGCGGCCTCGGTCCTGGCGGCCTTCTCCCCCACCGCGGAGTCGCTGATCCTGGCCCGAGCCCTGCTGGGGGTGGCCGGGGCGACCCTGATGCCCTCGGCGCTGGCGTTGATCACCACCATGTTCACCGATCCCCGTCAGCGGGCGAGTGCGATCGCGCTGTGGGTGACGTCCATGTCGGTGGGCATCACCGTGGGGCCGCTGATGGGCGGTGCGCTCCTGGAGTTCTTCTGGTGGGGGTCGGTCTTCCTCCTCAACGTGCCGGTGATGGCGGTCGTGGCGGCGCTGGCGCCGTTCCTGCTGCCCGAGCACCGCTCCCCCGGCGCGGGCGTGCCCGACCTGGTCAGTGTGCTGTTGTCCCTGGCCACGGTGCTGGCGCTGGTGTACGGGTTCAAGAACCTGCCCGGGCAAGGGTGGTCCGCCGACGTGGTGGCGGCGCTGGTGGCCGGCGCCTCGGCGGGGTGGGTGTTCGTGCGCAGGCAGCGCTCGCGGGCCCGCCCCCTGCTGGACCTGTCGCTGTTCTCGCTGCCCGCCTTCAGCGGTGCGCTGGTGTTGTTGCTGGTGGGCGCGGCGGCGGTCAACGGGGTGGAGTTCCTCTACCCGCAGTACCTGCAGTTGGTGGAGGGCATGTCGCCGCTGTGGGCGGGGCTGTGGACCATCCCCGGGGCCCTGGCCGTGGTGGTGGGCTCGCTGCTGGCCCCCTTGGCGGCGCGGCGCGTGCGGCCCGGCGTGGTCGTGGGTCTGGGGTCGGTGGTGGCGGCCGCCGGGTTCGCGGCGATGGCGTCGGTGGGAGCGGGAGCAGGGCTTGCGGTACTGGTCGGCGGGCTGGTCGTGGTGCAGCTGGGGGTGGCGCCCCTGCTGGTGTTGGGCACCGACCTGGTGGTGGGCGCGGCCCCGGCCGAACGGGTCGGATCGGCCTCGGCGGTCTCGGAGACCGGTGGGGAGTTGGGGGTGGCCCTGGGGATCGCCGTGGCGGGCAGTGTGAGCGGGGCCGTCTACCAGGCCAGGCTGGACCCGGCGCTACCCGACGAGGTGCGCGGTACTGGTGCCGAGGGCGCGGCGCAGACGCTGGGCGGTGCGGTGGCGGCGGCAGAGGACTTGCCCGCGGGGGCGGGTACGGCCCTGCTGGGGGTCGCCCGGCCCGCCTTCACCGAAGGTGTGGCGGTGGCCGCGGGGGTGAGTGCGGTCCTGGCGCTGGTGTGCGCTCTGGTGGCACTGGTGTTCCTGCGCTCTGCGGGTGTGCGCACCGAGGAGGGTGCCGAGCCGGGGCGTCACGGGCGAGGGATCACCTGACCTTTGAGGGTTTCTTCGCCAGACTGCCTGATAGTTGGTGTGTGTCCTGAAAAAAGTCTCACAGGGTAGTGCAGTGACACACTAGAAGGGTGGGTGATCAGGAAGGACATCCGGACATGGAGGAGGAGTAGTGAACGAGGACGAGGTCGTCCGGTTCGCGGGTGAGCTGGACGATGTGAGCGTGGAGACCGCGAGTGAGGAGAGCGGGGCGCCCGAGGTCGCCTGGGGCGACTCCTTCTTCCTGTACGACCCGGACGGGCGCGCGCGGGAGCGGAGCGGGTTCATGCCTTTCGCGACGGTGGTGGTCACGGACTACCCGGGGTTCGACAGTGACTCCCAGCTGGACCGGGACGGGGTGTTCCGGGTCAACATCGCGGTGGGCCGGGCGCTGTTCGAGGAGTTGGTCGGCCACTCCCCCGCCGCGCACGCCGAGCACCGGGAGGCGTTCGACTACGCGGAGCTGGACCGCTTCCTGCCGCACCCGGCCTATGGAACCCAGGGCTGGGTGGCGGTGCTCAACCCGGGGGCCCGGACCGCCGCGCGGGTGCGTGAGCTGCTGGTCCAGGCGCGAGAGCGGGCCGCGGCCCGCTACCGTCCGTTGCGCGACGCCTGACCCGGGGCGGTCCTGCGCTTGGGGCGGAAGTAGTCGGGAGGCCCTCGGTGTTGTACCGGGGGCCTCCCGCGACGGGCCTTTCGCCGGGAAGGTCTGGTGGCGGTGGGCTCTGAGGATGCGCCCGTGTGCTCAGGCGGGGTCTGCTTCAAGGGGGATGAATGGTCGTGCAGGTCGAAGTATGGTCCGACATCGTGTGCCCGTGGTGCTACGTCGGCAAGCGGCGCCTGGAGAAGGCCCTGGCGGGTTTCGAGCGCGCCGACGAGGTCGAGCTCTGCTGGCGCAGCTTCCAGCTCGACCCGGCTTTCCCCAAGGGCGCGCGCGAGCCGGTCTACGACTCCCTGGCCAGGAAGATGGACTCCTCGCGCGAGCAGGTGGCGCAGATGACCGGCCAGGTCACAGAGTTGGCGGCCCAGGAAGGGCTGGACTATGCGTTCGAGAACGCCGTCATGGTCAACACCTTCGACGCCCACCGGCTCACCCACCTGGCCCGGGAGAAGGGCCTGGGTGCCCAGGCCCATGAGCGCCTCATGCGTGCCCAGCTGGTGGAGTCGCGCGTGTTGAACGACGCGGACACCCTGGTGGAGCTGGCCGCCGACATAGGCCTGGACGCCGACGAGGCCCGTGCCGTCGTGGACGGCGAGGCCTACACCGAGCAGGTCAACACCGACATCGCCACCGCCCGGCGGTTGGGCGCGACCGGCGTGCCCTTCTTCGTGCTGGACCGGGCCTTCGGGATCTCGGGAGCCCAACCGGTGGACGTGTTCTCCGCGGCGCTGGAGAAGGCTTTCGCCCAGCGGGCCTGACGGCCGCGCTTTCCCCCGCGCGGGGGATGAGGACCACTCCTGTTGGGGAGGTGGCCGACCGGACCGGCGGCACAGGGTGGGGGTGAAGCTTGGCCCCACACGTGAAGGAAGCCGGTCATGACCACCTCACCTGCCGCGCACACCCCCGCCCCTCACACGCACCATCCCCCCGTGTTTCCCACCTCCTACTGGGCCGCCTTGGCCTGGTCGGCCGCGGCCCTGGGCCTGGCCTTGGGCTGGCTGGCGGGGGTGGTGCCACTGGCGGCCGAGAACGTGGCTCTGGGTTCCCTGCTCGCCGTCGTGGGGCCGGGCGTTTCGATTGCGGTGACCGCCGTCCTCGGAGCGGTCGGGGTGGCTGTCGCCCTGTTGTTGCCGCGCGGTGCCCCGTCCGCGCTGCTGGAGCCGCTGGCCTGGACTCTGGTCGGGGTGCTCCTGCTGGTCTACGTCGAATCCAGCCTGCTGGTGTGGTTGGGCTACTCGATGGTCACGCCGGTACTGGTGTGGGTGGAGCCCGCCCTCGGCCCGGAGTACGTGGCCTACACCTTCTCCCCGGAACTGCTGCAGGTCCTGTTCTTCACCCTGGGCGTCGGGCTCTGGGGCTGGGCGGCGCTGGTGCTGCGCCGCCAGCGGCGCCGGGTGTGTGTGCGGTGCGGCCGCGGCGCCGACTGGAGCACGGGCACCGAACGCGCGCTGCGGTGGCGGGCCCTGCGCACGGGCCGGTTCGCTGTCTCGGTCGCATTCGTCCTGGCCCTGCTCTACCCGGCGCTGCGGGTGCCCTGGCTGTTCGGCTATCCGATGGGGATGGAAGAGGAGAGGTTCGCGGAGCTTGCGGCGGACCCGGTCGGGATGGCGATCGGGGTGGGGCTGGGGTCGGCCGGCCTGGTGGGGGCGGTGCTGATGCTGGGACTGGTCCAGGGCTGGGGTGTGCGCCTGCCCTTCTGGATGGTGGGGTTGGCCGGGCGCCGGGTCCCGGTGCCGTTGGCGGTGGCACCGGCGCTCCTGGTGTCCCTGGCGCTGGTGGGGATGGGGCGCGGCGTGTTCGTGCAGGTGTGGACCATGGGCGAGATCAGTGCAGGGTTGGCCTCGCACCTGGTGGTGTTCGCGACGATGCCCGTGTGGGCGGCGGCCCTGGCGGTGGCCACGGCCGCCTACGCCCTGCGGCGCCGCGCCGAGTGCGGGGTGTGTGAGCGGGGTCTGCCCGAGGCGTGGCCGGTGGCGGCCGTGGAGTCGGCGGGCCACGGGCACCGGGACTGAGGACGGGCCGGGAGCCCCAAAAAGGCGGTGCCCCGCTCCCCGGAAGGGGGCGGGGCACCGCCGTGTGCGTGTGGTCAGCCAGTCGCCGGCCGATGACCGGGGCCGGTTACTGGATCGGGACTCCTGGGATCTCTCCGAAGGCGCCCGCGTACAGGGTCATCTCCTCGATCTCGAGAGCGGGTGCGGGGAAGACCGACAGGGCCAGGTACTCCTCGCCCGGGACCAGGGTGTGGATCTCGTCGGCGAAGTCCTCGTACTCGTCCTCGAAGCCGCGGATCCGGATGACGTAGCGCAGCAGCCCGCTTTCGGGCTCTTCCAGGCGGAAGCCGCCCATGCTGCCCTCGGTGTACTGCTCGGGGCTGCCGGGCAGGGCGGCCTCGTCACCGTCCAGGTCCGCCTCCAGGTCGGACAGGGTGGGGTTCTGGAAGCCCACCATCTGGAACAGGTAGGCGCCGTCGCGCACCAGCGGGTACACGTTCAGATCGATGTCGTCGTGGGTGGCGGTGGTGAAGACGTCCATGTCGTCGAAGTCGAAGTACTCGGCCGGGTCCTCGACGTGGCGCTTGGCGGCATCCAGTCCGGTCTCGCCCTCGTCGGAGTCGGTCTCGGCCATGGGGACCTCGTAGGAGAACTCCACGCGGCGGTTGCGGGCGCGGGCCTCCTCGTCGTCGTCCTCGCCTTCCTCTGCGACCAGTTCGGTGCTGCCGCGTCCTTCGGTGACCAGGGTGACGTCCGAGCCCAGCTCCTCCTCGAGGAGTTCGGCCGCGGCCTCGGCGCGCTCCTCGGACAGGTCCTGGTTGTAGTCGTCGGAGCCCTCGCCGTCGGTGTGGCCGATGACGGTGATCTCGATGTCCTCGCCGAGGTTCTCGCGCAGTGACTGCGCGGTCTCCTGGATGGTCTCGGCGGCTTCGGTGGTGGGTTCGGCCTCGTCGAACTCGAACATGTTGTCCGCGTGCAGGGCGATGATCTCCTCGTCGCCCGCGCGCGTGGTGGAGGCGGTGGGGCTGTCGACGAAGCTCTCCATCGAGTGCACGTACTCGTCGGTCTCCAGCCCGGGCGGGGGCGGATCCTCCGGGTACCAGATCTCGTCGGGCAGCTCTTCCTGGGCCCAGGTCTCGGGGTCGATGTAGTCGTAGGCGTTGGGTTCGGGGATCTCGGTGAACTCGTCGACGTACTCCATCGGCACGCTGGGCACGTGGCCGACCCCGCGACCGGTGAAGGTCAGCTTGTCCACGTCCTCGGAAGGGGCGGGGAAGTAGTTTCGGTAGGTGGTGGCCAGGCCTTCGTGGGTGGGCATGTAGGGGTCGCCCTCGTTGAAGTAGGTGCCGTAGGCGACCTCTTCGTGATCCTCGTGTTCCATTGCGCGCAGGATCTCCCCGGAGATGGGGTCGATCATGCGGATCGGGGCGGTGGCCATGGTGACCTCGCCCGGCATGTCCTCGAGGACGTTGTGGGTGTACTCCAGCATCACGTACTCGCCGTCGTACTCCAGCGCCTCGATGGAGACCTCGAAGGCGACGTCGTTGCCGTCCTCCACGAACATGCGGCTCTGGCGGAGGAAGGGAAGCTCTTGCTCGACGGCCTCCACTTCGTCGGCCTCTTCGGGGGCGTCATCGTCTTCGCCGGAGGTCAGGTCGCGGATGAGGCCGCAGGAGCTGAGGGCCAGGCTCAGCGTGACAGCCAGGCTGGCCGCGCCAAGGACTCGTTTGGACATGGTCGGGGGACTCCCTTGAGGTGGTGCCTACTGTGCCCCGTGGGGCGCCGGAATCGATCGTCTCCTGCGTCAGACGCGGGACGAGGCTCACTGGTTCAGCGAGTTTACCCGCCGTTGACCTGGAACTTTGAGGAACGTGACCACGAGGAAGGGGGCCACTACTGCGGGTTGATCCTTGGGGGTGCGCCCGTGCGCGATCGGGGGCGGGTTGCGGTGCCGGATGTGTGGATCGGCGAAGCCGTGGCGCGCGGGGCCGCGGGGTGCTTCGATAGGGAGACAAAGAGGGACAACGTGCCCCGAGGGTGGCACGGCCGACGGAGGGCTGGGCGCGTGGGCATGATGCAGATGGTGTTCGGGGTCGTTCCGATCCTCGCGGCGGTACTCAGCGGCCTGTTCGCGGGGTTGTTCCTGGCTTTTTCGATGGCGGTGATGCCCGGGCTGGCCCGCACCGGCGACCGGGTGATGGTCGAGGCCATGCAGGCGATGAACACCGCCATCCTGAGCCCGCTGTTCGCGCTGGTGTTCGTGGGCGCCCCGGTGATGGTACTGGGATCGACGGTGCTGTTCTTCGCCTCGGGCGCCCACGCCTCGGCGGTCTGGGCCGGTGCGGCGCTCGTGCTGCTCATGGTGGCCGTGGTAGTGACCTTCACGGTGAACGTGCCGCGCAACAACGCCCTGGAGGCGGCCGGTCCCGCCGCCCGGGTCAAGGACCCGGCGGCGTTGCGCGCCGCCTTCGAACCGGTGTGGGTGCGGTGGAACCACCTGCGCACCGTGACCTCGGCGGCGGGGTTGGTCTGTATGGTCATGGCCCTGGCCTGAACACCGCGGCCGCAGGGGCTACGGCACCGGGTCACCTGAGCACGGTCTCAGGGCGGGCTCAGCCCACCGGCGCGGCTCCTCGGCCCTCCCCCATCCCCGCCAGCAGGGCGTTGACATCGCGCACACAGCCCCCGCAGCCGGTGGTGGCGCGGGTGCGTGCGGCGATGCTCTCGCGCGAGCGGGCCCCGTCCAACCAAGCCTGCTCGATGTCCTCGCGGCTCACCGCGTTACAGCGGCACACCAGGGCCGAGGCGGCGGGCCCGGCATCCTCGCCCGGGTCAGCGACCGGCAGCCCTTGGACCAGGGCCAGGCGGTCGGCGGGTACCGGGGCACCGCTCTCGTGCAGCTGAGACAGATTGGCCGCCGCCTCGGGGAACCCGAGCAGGACCGCGCCGACCACCCGGTCCTGGTCCACGGCCAACTTGCCGTAGCGGCGCCCGTGCGGATCACTGACCGTGACCGTCTGCACCTGCGGCCCCAACTCGTCCTCCTGCACGAGACCGAACGCGCTGAGCTCGATGCCCTGGGCCTTGAGCCGGGTGAGCGGACGCGCCCCGATGTAGCGGGCCTGGGGCGCGCTCCCGGTCAGGCGCCGGGCCAGCACCGCGGCCTGCTCCCAACCGGGCTGGACCAGACCCGCCCCGCCCCCGGGGTGCTGGGCGCAGTCGCCCAGAGCGTGCACGCGCGCCTGGGAGGTCGCCAAGGAGTCATCCACCACGATGCCGTGCTCAACGTCGATCCCGGCGCCGGAGGCCAGCTCGGTGTTGCCGCGCACCCCCGCGGTGACCACCAAGGCATCGCCGGGCAGGACCCGGCCGTCGTCCAGTTCCAGTCCGGTTCCCGGGATCCACCGGGAGGCCACCCGCCAGGAGTGCACGCTCACCCCCAGGTCCTCGTAGCAGTGGGCCAGTACGCGGGCGGCCGGTTGGTCGATCTGGCGGCGCATGATCCACGGGGAGGACTCCACGACGCTGACGCGGGCACCGCGTCCGGCTAGCCCTCGGGCGGCCTCCAACCCCAGGACGCCGCCGCCCAGTACCACCACGGGGGCTCCGGGGCGGACCATCGCGAGCAGGCGTTCGCAGTCGGCGAGGTCGCGCAGCGCGGTCACTCCCTCACCGGGTCGGCCGTCGGTTGCGGCAAGCCCGGTCACCGGAGGGAAGGCTGCGCGGGCGCCGGTGGCCAGGACCAGCTCGTCGTAGGTCAGGTGGGTGCCCTCGTCCAGGTCCACGCGGCGTTCGGCGGTGTCCAGTGCGGTGGCCGACACCCCGGTGCGCACGGTCACGCCGGGGGTCTCGGGTACCGGGAGGCGGATCTGCTCGGGGGTGTGCTCGCCCGCGACCACACTCGAGAGCAGCACGCGGTTGTAGGCGGGGTGGTGTTCGGCCCCCACCACGGTGACGTGGGCGCGGGTGCCTTCGGGGTCCAGGCGGGCGACCTCCTCGGTGAAGCGGGCGCCGACCATGCCGTTGCCCACGACCACGATGTGGCGGGGTGCCGCACTGTGCGCGTTGCTCAACTACTGCCTCCTGGCGGTGGTGTGTTCCCGGGCGGCCTCGGCCGGGTGCTAGGGGTGGTGCGGGCGGTGTCAGGCGGGGCGTTCAGTGCCGGGGTCGGCTTCCAGCCGCACGGCGCTGACCTTGAACTCGGGCATGCGGCTGGTGGGGTCCAGGACCGCGTGCGTGAGGTTGTTGGCGGCCTGGACACCCGCGTAGTGGAAGGGCACGAACACCGTGTCCAGCCGGGCGGTGGCATCCAGGCGCACCCGGGCGCTGACGCTGCCCCGGCGGGAGGTGAGCAGGGCGCGCCCGCCCGAGGACAGGCCGGCGCGGGCGGCGGTGTCGGGGTGCACTTCGACGTAGACCTCGGGTTCGGCGGCGCCGAGTTCGGGCACCCGCCGGGTCTGGGCGCCGGACTGGTAGTGGCCCATGAGCCGCCCGGTGGTGGCGATGAGCGGGTAGTCGGGGTCGCTCTCCTCGGCCGGGGGCCGGTGGGAGACCGGGATGAAGCGGGCGCGCCCGTCGGGGTGGGCGAAGGCGTCCAGGAACAGGCGGGGCGTGGGTGGGCCGTGGGTGCGCACCGGCCAGTGCAGGGCCTCCCCGTCCTCCAGCCGTTGCGGGGTGATGCCGGAGTAGTCGGCCGCTCCCCCGGCGGAGGCGGCGCCCAGTTCGGCCAGGACGGTGTCGGGGTCGGTGGGGAAGCGTTCGGCGGGCTGGCCCAGGCGCGCGGCCAGGGCGGAGAGCACCTGAAGGTCGGTGCGTACCCCAGGCGGGGGCGCAGTGGCGCGCTGTCGCCGCAGGACGCGCCCCTCCAGGTTGGTCATGGTGCCCGACTCCTCGGCCCACTGGGCCACGGGCAGGACCACGTCGGCCATGGCCGCGGTTTCGGAGAGCACGAAGTCGGCGGCCACCAGCAGGTCCAGGGAGGCCAGGCGGCTGCGCACGCGTTGGGTCTCGGGCGCGGAGACCGCCGGGTTGGAACCGAACAGCAGCATGGCGCGCGGCCCGCCGGGGGTGCCCAGGGCGTCGAGCAGTTCGAAGGCGCTGCGGCCCGGACCGGGAAGGGAGTCGGGGTCCACGCCCCACACCCGGGCCACGTGTTCCCGTGCGGCGGGGTCGTCGATCCTGCGGTAGCCGGGTAGTTGGTCTGCTTTTTGGCCGTGTTCGCGTCCGCCCTGACCGTTGCCCTGGCCGGTGATGCAGCCGTACCCGGCCCCCTGGCGGCCGGGCAGGCCCAGTGCCAGGGCCAGGTTGATCCACGCGGAGACGGTGTCGGTGCCCTTGCTGTGCTGTTCGGTACCGCGCCCGGTCAGGACGTAGGCCGAACGGTCGCGGGCGGCGCGGCCGAGTAGGTCGGCGGCGGCGCGGACCTGGGCGGCGGGTACCCCGGTGGTGAGTTCGGCGTGTTCGGGCCACCAGGCGGTGGCGTGTTCCCAGGCGGGTTCGAACCCGGTGGTGCGGGCGGCGATGTAGTCCTCGTCCACCCACCCTTGGGCTCGGGCGGCGTGCAGCAGGCTCAGGGCCAGGGCGAGGTCGGTGCCCGGGCGCGGGGCCAGGTGCATGCCGCCGTTGTCGAGTGCGGCCTGGGCGGTGGCGGTGCGGCGGGGGTCGATGACGATGAGGGCGGGTGCGGACAGGTGGCCCATCATCGGGGGCATGGTCTCGGCGGGGTTGGCGCCGGCGAGCAGGACCACCTCGGCGGTGGCGATGTCGGTGAGGGGGAAGGGCATGCCCCGGTCCAGTCCGAAGGCGCGCGTGCTCCCGGCGGCCGCTGAGGACATGCAGAATCGGCCGTTGTAGTCGATCTGGGAGGTGCCCAGGGCCAGGCGGGCGAATTTTCCCAGGGTGTAGGACTTCTCGTTGGTCAGGCCGCCGCTGCCGAAGACCGCGATCGTGTCGGGCCCGGACTCGGCGCGCAGGGCCCGTAGGCGTTGGGTGATGTGGTCCAGGGCGGTGTCCCAGTCGACCTCGGTCAGGGGTGAGGTGCGGTCCTTGCGCAGCAGGGGGCGGGTGAGGCGGTCGGGCAGGGTGAGGACCTCCGTGGCGGTCCAGCCCTTGCGGCACAGTCCGCCCCGGTTGGTGGGGAAGTCGGCCGGGCGAGCGACCAGGCCCCCGTCGGGTGTGGGGTCCAGGTGCATGGCGCACTGCAGCGCGCAGTAGGGGCAGTGGGTTCGGGTGGTGCCTGCGGAGTTCTGGTCCGGGGTGTTGTGGGGGGTCGGCGCGTTCATCGGCTGGCCGTTTCGACCGGGGCCGGGGCGGGCGCGGTGGTGGGAGTGGTGGTGGCGGGGCGGCGCAGGTACACCAGGTAGGTGATGGCCGCGCAGGCCAGGTAGAAGGCGCCGAAGGCGGCGAAGGCGGGCGCTGTGGAGCCGGTGGCGGCGAAGGACTCGCGGAAGGTGACGTTGATGGCCACGCCGCCCAGCGCGCCGACGGCGCCGATCAGGCCGAGCATGGAGGAGGCGGTGCGCTTGGTGCGGGCCAGGGCGTCTTCTCGGGGCTCACCGGCGGCAATGGCGTTCTCGGCCTTGGCGGCGTAGATGGAGGGGATCATCTTGTAGGTGGAACCGTTGCCCAGGCCGGTGAGGACGAACATTACCGCGAAGGCGCCGATGAACAGCCCCAGGTGGGCGGCTTGCACGGCCAGGACGAGGACGGCGGCGCAGGCGGCCATCGCCAGGAACACCCACAGGGTGACGCGGGCCCCGCCCAGGGAGTCGGCCATGCGGCCGCCGACCGGGCGGATGAGGGAGCCGATGACCGGGCCCAGGACGGCGATGGCGGCGGACTGGACGGGTGCCAGGCCGAACTGGGACTGCAGCAGGAGGCCGAAGGCGAAGCCGGTGCCGATGAAGGAGCCGAAGGTGCCGATGTAGAGCACCGACATGATCCAGAAGTGGCGGTCCTTGGTGGCCGAGAGCTGTGCGGGGATGTCGCTGCGCACGCCAGCCAGGTTGTTCATGGAGCGGTAGGCCCACCAGGTGGCGAGCAGGATCAGGGGTGCGTAGAAGAGCGGGACCAGGTGGCCCGAGGCGGTGGTGAACAGGGCGATGACGGCCAGGCCGACCAGTTGGACGGTGGCCACGCCGATGTTGCCGCCGCCCGCGTTCAGCCCCAGGGCCCACCCCTTCTCCTTCTCGGGGAAGTAGGAGTTGATGTTGGCCATGGAGGAGGAAAAGTTGCCGCCGCCCAGTCCCGCGGTGGCGGCCAGTACGAGCATCAGCCAGAACGGGGTGTCGGGGTTCTGGACGAGGAAGAACGCGGCTGCTGTGGGGACGATGAGCAGCGCCGTGGAGACGATCGTCCAGTTGCGGCCGCCGAAGAGCGGGACCGCCAGGGTGTAGGGCACTCGCAGTACGGCCCCGACCAGGGTGACCACCGACAGCAGGAGGAACTTCTGCTCGGGGGTGGTGGAGAAGCCGTGCTCGGGGATCATGAACAGCACGAGCACCGACCAGATGCTCCACACGGAGAAGCCGATGTGTTCGGAGGCGATGGAGGCCCACAGGTTGCGGCGGGCGACGGGGCGTCCGGTGCTGTTCCAGAACTGGCGGTCCTCGGGGTCCCAGCGGGAGATCCAGCTCGGTCCGGTGCGTGGCGCGCGTGGTCCGGTCTCGGGTGTCACGACCAGGCCTTCCTGCTCGGTGGCTGCTGACAGGACCGAACGTAGGCAGGGGGGATTGCCTGGATGTGTCGCGTCGTAACACACGGGAAACAGTGGGCTCACCTCGGAACCGTCCGGGCGGTGAGCCCCGTCGCCGGGCAGTGCGAACTCTCGGCGGCGCGCCCCTGCCCGGAGAGCTGCCCACACGGATCCGAGCAGGGCGAGGCCGACGGTCAACCACTCTGTGCCCTACCGGCGGGCGGCTGCCGGCTGCTGGTAGAGGGGGCCGACGGTCTAGCTGCTGCGCTTATTGGACTGGTAGGCGCCGAAGGCCAGGCCGGCGATGAGCCCGAGCGCGATGCCCAGGGCGAGACTGTCGAACACGAGCCCGAACACCACGCCCATGGCCAACCCGATGGCGAGGCTGGTGCTCTGGCGCTTGGACGTGCTCATGCGGGGTCTCCTTCCGAGGGCTTTCCTATCCCTTATGTGACGAATTGAGGGTCTTACTGGTTCCTGTTGAGCTCTGAGGCTTTCAGGTGAGGGGCTCGGTGACGTGCTTGCGCGCGCTGTCGTAGATGATCTGGCTGCGGAACGAGGCCACCTCACGGCGTTCGGTGAGGCGGTCGATGAGGAAACTGTGCAGGGCATCCAGGTCGGGAACGGACACGTGTACCAGGAAGTCCTGCTCCCCGGCCACGACGTAGACCGCGTGGACCTCGGCCAGGGCGAACATCGCCGCCTTGAACCCCTCGATCGCGCGCCGGCTGGGCGGGCGCAGCTCCACCGACACGAACGCCTCCACCCTGCGGTTGAGCGCGCCCGGATCGATGTCGGCGTGGTAGCCACGGATGACGCCGCGCCGGTGCAGCAACCGGACCCGCTCCAAACAGGTGGAGGGGGCCACACCGAGCTTGTGGGCCAGCGCCCGGTTGGTCTGCCGTGCATCCTGCTGGAGTTCGCCCACGATCGCCGCATCAAGTTCGTCCATGCGGGCCAGCCTAGTTCCGTGGGCGAATAGTGTTCGGCACCTCCACCAGTGGACTGCTCCTCTCGCTAGTTTCTCCGGTGTCCACACGACAGATGAACGGGGAGTAGTCCATGAGTATGTCCACCAAGCTGGTCGTCGTCCTGCGCTCGGACCTGGGGTCGGCGGTGGCCGCCAACGCTGGCGCGGTGCTCGGGCTCGCGCTCGGGGCGCGGTTGGAGAACTCGCTGGCCGCCGACGGCAAGGACGCCGGTGGCAACGTGCACGCTGGCATCAACCCGCACCCGGTGCCGACCCTGGCCGCCTCGGACCGGGAACTGCGCGAGATCAAGGCCCGCGCGGACGAAAGGGAGTTGACCGTGGTGGGATTCAACGAGGTGGCCCGCCGCTCGCGCACCTACGTGGAGTACCTGGACGCGCTCGCGGTCACCGACCCCGAGGAGCTGGACTATGTGGGTCTGGCGGTGTTCGGCCCCAAGCGCGACATCAACAAGCTCACCGGAAAGCTGTCCCTGCTCCGCTGAACTGACGAGGGCGCCCCGCCGCGGTTCGCCGCGGCGGGGCGCACGGCCCCGGGCCCGATACGGTCAGATACCGAAGGGCGCCGGGTACTCGATGATGCCGCGCGGGGTCTCGCGCGACGGGTCCAGGGACAGGGCCATCATCGCCTCGTCCGGAACCTCCATCGGTGCCCGGACACCGAAACCGGAGGCCGGGGTGAAGCCGAACCTCGGGTAGTAGCCGGGGTGGCCCAGGACCAGGACGAGGTTCTCGCCCATGGCACGGGCGGCTTCCAGCCCGGCGCGGATGGCGGCCGAACCGGCCCCGGTGCCCTGGTGCTCGGGCAGGACCGCACACGGGGCCAGCGCCAGGGCCGGGCGGCCGTCGACGTGGCACCGGGTCAACAGTGCGTGCCCGACCAGGTTGCCGCCGGTCGTCTCGGCGACCATGGACAGCCCGTCGATCCACGCTCCGGCGTCGGCCCGGAGGGCGTCGACCAGGTTGGCCTCCTCAGAGGTCTCGAACGCCGCCAGGTTGACCGCGCGTACGTCGGCGAGGTCGGCCCCGGTTTCGGGGCGGGTGGCCCAGTTGTTGCTCTGCGCAGTGGTGAAAGTCAAGGTAGAGACCCTTTGTTGACAGGGCCCCGACGGCAGTGACGCGCCAGGGACGCCCGCGCCGTGCATTGGCGGGCGGGGTGCGCGTCAGGTCAGGCCGGGGCCCGGGTGGTGAGGACGGTCCGGGCGCTGCACACGGCAGCTGCCTGCAGCACAGCCATCAACTCACTCTCCCCTGGACTCCATGCGGCCGGACTCCGGCTTCGCGAGAGCCAACGTTAGCAGGCAGAACGGTGCTGCGGTACGCGAGGTGTGGCACTGCGGTGTTCACGCCAAGTGGAGGCTGAGCTGGGAGGCGAGTTCGCGAAAGCCCAGACCCAGGGCCAGCCCTTGGCCCCGCTGGTCGGAGGCGGTCAGCACGCACAGGTGTGCGGTGTCGCCGGGCCAGTGCCGGTACCCGGCCGCGGCGATGACCCGGGGCGCCACGCCGGGAGCGGGTTCGTCGTAGATGGTGTGGGCCGGTGAGGTGATCTCGCCCGCACCACTCTCTCCTGCGTCCTCGGGGCCGACGCTGTCGAGGAGGACCCGCAGGTCGGGGTGGTCGGCGGGGAGTTCGGTTGGGCGGGGGGCCTGCCACGGGCCGGAAATCGGGCGGGGAGAGGTAAGCCAGCGTGGCCGGGCCGAGGATGTCCCCGATCGGGAGCAGGGGCGTGAGCACCTCCGGTTCGGTGTGTGCGGCGGGATCGACCGAAGCCAAGGTCCTGTGCAGGGCGTCGGCGAGCTCTTCGGTGGGGGCGGTGGCCAGGGTCGTGCCGTCCAGGTGAACGATCCCGCACCAGCCGGGCGGGCACACGCGGGAGCTCGGGGAGACGGCGACGGTCAGGGGGTGCCCGCACTCGTGTGTCCTCCAGGTGTTCCCAGAGGGCGAGGGCGCGGATTGCGGTGTCGGCCATGGCAACGAAGGTGGCACGGTCTCCCCGCTGGAGCCACTACTTTGTGTCACGGGGCGCGTGTGCCCAGGAGCCGACGATCCGGGGGCAGTGCTGTCGTCCGGGGTGGACGGGGCGTGCCTTCTCCTGCGCCGAACAGGATTCGGTTTGGTGTGGCCACCGTGTCTACTCGTGGGTAACATATGCATATGAGCCTTGACCACCCCGCCGAGGGTTACGAGTTCGACCAGGACACCCGGGTCGAGAAGCGAGCCGACGGCGAGTTCACAGCCACCCTCACCGACGGCTGGACCACGTTCACCTCGCACCCCAACGGCGGTTACGTCCTGGGAACGGCCGTCAACGCCCTGGGCCAGACCCTTGCCCAGCCCGACCCCCTCGTGGTGTCCGCCTTCTACCTGCGGCCCGCGGCCCCCGGTGAGGCCGTCATGCGCACCGAGACCATGGGGTCCGAGTAGGAACGGAACGGTGAGTCCCGACAACTGTCACATCTGTTGACACTCGGTGGAATGGTCAAGTCGGTGGGGTAGGTAAGGGGGCGGATCTGGCGGGGGCAATGGGCTGGTCGGCGGGTAGGTAGAGGTCATGAGCAGGCACACCGAGATGGACAAGGACGCTGCCGCTCGCATCCAGTCCGCCGCGGCCAGGGAACCCGACAGCTCCTCGGCTCGCTCCGGGTTCGATGCCCGAGCCCAGTCGGCGGCCGACCGCCGACAGCACGAGCAGGGCGAGGACGACCACGAGGAGGCGCCGCCCCGCCGAGCCGCTGACTGCTGAATCCGCGCCTTCTGCTGCTACGCGCCGGTGTTCGTGGACTGGAGTTCGGCGTCGAGCCAGGTAATGAAGGAGAGCACGGAACCGCCGAAGTGCTCGCGTACCCGGGCCTGGATGGCGCGCAGCTCGTGGCCGGGGACGAAGTCGTGCGTGGTGCTCTGGTCGCACCCGCAGGCGCAGTCCCGGGTACGGAACTGCGCCTCCTCGGGCAGATCGCCGTAGGCGATGCTGTTGCGGGAGTCGTTGGCGAGCGGGTCGGGCTGGTTGATGTAGCGGTCGTACATCGGGTGCCCTGGACCGAGGAGATCCCCTTCGAGGGCCTTCTTCGGTCCGAGGCCGGTCATGTGGGCGGTCACGTCCGTGATCCCGGCGACAGCGCGAACGAGGTCCTGCCCCACGATGACCGCGAATCGTTCACGGCTCACCACTTTCAGGTTCAGCCGCCACAGCCCCCGGCCGGCCTCCCACGCCTCGGTCTCGGTCATGCGCGGGAAGTAACCGATCGCGTCGCGCCCGAGCGCATCGTCGGTCTGCCGCTCGTAGTCACCGAGCCTGATCCGGATCGCCATACCGCCTCTTAACTCTTGCATCCTGCTGCGAGCTACAACGGTTGTAACTATGCCGTGGCACCCATGCAAAGTAAAGATGCTTTCAGGAATCGACGGCAGGTAGACATTTCCGTCGCGTGGGGATGCCTTCAACAAACGATCGTTTTCTGAAGCCTGCGGCGGACGGGCGCCGAATGCCCCCACGGCCTTCAAAAACCCCTTCAGAAACCGAGGGGGTTCAACAACCTCCCCGGGCCGTTTTCTGAAAGGATCGCGGGCATGGACACCTCTCCGGACCTGTTCGCGGCCGAACCGGTCGTACTCACCGAGATCCGTATCGGCTACGCCCGTGTCTCCACCGGATCGCAGAAGCTCGACCGCCAGATGGACGCGCTCACTGCGGCCGGGTGTCGCCGGATCTTCGCCGACAAGAAGTCAGGGCGCACCGACGAGCGCCCCGAGCTGAAGGCGTGCCACGCCTTCCTCAACCCCGGTGACACCCTCGTCGTCCCTTCGCTGGACCGCTACGGCCGCTCCCTCCAGGACCTGGTGACCATGGTCGCCGAGCTGCGCACCCGCGAGATTGGGTTCACCTCCCTGCACGAGCGGCTCGACACCACCACCCCGGGCGGGCGGCTGGTCTTCCACGTCTTCGCCGCGCTGGCGGAGTTCATCCGCGAGCTGATCGTGGCCGGGACCCGCGAGGGTCTGGCCGCCGCACGGGCCCGGGGCCGGGTGGGTGGCCGACCGAGTGTGGTCGATGCCGACCTGATCCGCGCGGCCCGCGACATGCTGCCCAACCCCGAGTACTCGGTGACCTCCATCGCCCGCCTGCTCGGCGTCAGCCCGGGGACGCTGTACAACCACATCCCCGACCTGAAGGAACTGCGCGCCCAGAGCGCTCTGCGTACGGGGGGTGTCGGTAAGGAGCGTGTCACCAGGTGCCAAGTAACCCGTGAGTAGTTTCGCGGTCGACGACCGCGGTTTCGAAGCTACTCACGCGCTCAGCCCAGCATGCGGTGGAAGAACCGTTCCTCGCCCTCGGAGACGATCGACGCGGGCAGGGCCAGCAGCGGTTGCAGCGGCTCCCCCAGGTCCAGCACGGTGAAGCGCTGGCGCCGGTAGAACGGCTCCAGGTTCCTCTCGGCGGTGAACTGCCCGTACATCACGTGGAAGCCGCTCTGCTCGTACAACTGGACGCCGCGTTTGACCAGGGCCGCCCCGATCCCCCGGCCGCGGTGGGCGGGGTCCACCGCCAGCCCTTTGAGCTTGGTGATGACCAGCATCAGCGCCAAGCCCTGGACCTCGTTGACCCGGCGCACCTGGGCCAGGAAACGGCCCGGCGGGATCATCAGGGCACAGCCGAGGACCTGCCCTGTGCGGTCGGTGGCCACCAGCAGGGCCGACAGGCCCGCGAGGGGGTCGACCTCGCGGCCGCCCAGGGTGCCGCTGATGACGGCTCGCATCGCACTCTCGTTGTCACGGCTGCTCAGGCACTCGTGCAGCAGTAGGGAGGTGTCCGCCTTCCCTGCGGCGGCGTTCAGGTCCTCGGTGATGTCGGTGCCCACATCGGAGAGCAGTTCGGCGGCCCGGCCTAGATCGTCGGGGTGGGCCGGGCGGATGCGGCCGCCGGCGGGGGCGGACCAGCCCTGGGCGAGCTTGGCGGGGGTGATCGACGGGGCGGGGGCGGTGCGCTTCTTGTGTTTGGCCACGCACCCACTGTAGGGCGGGTCGGGGTTATACTTCTGGAAATCAGCGTTCCCGGAAGTAGACTGCCGGAGTGACTTCTGGAAACACATCCTCCTCCGCTGAACAGACCTCCGATTCGACTTCTGGAAACACACGCACGGGGCGGCCGCGCCGAACCGTGGTGCTGCCCGGCGACCTGGACGCCGAGCGCGCGGCCTTCGCCGCGAGGCTGGCCTCGGCGACCGACCTGGGCGCGGCCACCCGCGACAAGTACCAGCGCAACACCGCCCACTTCCTGGCCTGGCTCGCCGAGGCCCGCCAGGCCGGCGCCCTGGACGGCGACCCGCTCACCGATCCCGCAGCGCGGGACTGGTCGGTACGCGACTACCGCCGCACCCTGAAGAACACCCGCACCGCCCGGGGCACCCACCTGTCGGCGGCCACCATCAACAACCGGCTCGCCGCCATCGACGCCTTCTTCGCCCTGCGCGGCTCGGGACGGCCCGACGTGGTCCGCGAACACCTGGGCCGCCCCAGCGCCCCGCGTGCGCTGGATGGCCGGGCCAAGCTCCGCTTCCTACGCGTGGTGGCCCGCGACGCCTCGCCCCGGGACCGGGCCCTCTGCCACCTGGCCTACTACGCGGGCCTGCGCATCGCCGAGATCGTCGCCCTGGACGTCGCCGACATCCGCCTGTCCGCGCGGCGGGGCAGCGTGCGGGTGCGCGGCAAGGGACGGCTGGGCGGCAAGGACCGCGCCGTCCCGCTGCACGCCGAGGCGCGCGCCTCCCTCGAACGCCTCCTGGACGAACTCGGCCGCCCTGCTGCCGGTCCGCTGGTGCGCAACCGCGACGGCCAGGCGCTGTCGACCCGGGCGGCCAACACCGCGGTCTGCGAGCTGGGCGCGGCGGCGGGGATCGGCCCCTCCGACGACGGCGAGGCGTTCGGGCCGCACGTGCTGCGGCACACCTTCGGCACCGACCTGGTGCGCGGCGGGAGCGAATTGGCGCGCGAACCGGTGGACCTGGTCACCGTCGCCGAGCTGATGGGGCACGCCGACATCAACACCACCCGCCGCTACGCGCTGCCCACCGAGGCCGACAAGGCCGCCGCCCTGGAGGTGCTCACCGTCGATCGGTGAGGCCCGCAGTGCCGCAGTGCCGCGCGACTTCTCTTGCGTGCTCTAGGGCAGCAGGAGGATACCGACGACCACCAGGGTGGCGGCACCGATGGCCACGATGAGGACCAGCGCGAGCCTGCCGGTGCGCTCTTCTTCGGGGGTGGGGTCGTGGTCGTCGGGGGTGCAGCAGCCGCTCATCGGGATCCTGTCGTGGTGTTGCGGTCGGTGAGGCGGCCGATTCCGGGCAGGAAGCGGCCGGTCCGGGCGGCGTACCCGGTGTAGGCGGCGCCGTGCGTGCGCACAAGGTAGGGCTCCTCGATGGCGCGGACCTGCACCTGCACGGCGGCGACGAAGGCCGCCAGGGCCGCCGCGGACACCGCTGAGGGCACGGCGAGCACCTGCCCGGCCAGCAGCACCCCCATGCCGGTGAAGACCGGGTTGCGCACGAGCGCGAAGATCCCGCGGGTGACCAGCTCCGTGCGCTCGTTCTCGTCCACGCCGATGCGCCAGGAGGCGCCCATCGCGGCCTGGGAGACGAGCACCAGGGCCAGACCGAGCAGCATCAGGGCCAGCCCGGTGACACCCATGCTCCGGGGCGGGGCGGCCGTGGCCGGGTCGAACAGGGCGGCCACGGGTGCGGCCAGACCCGCGGCGAGTGCGCCGGCGAAGAGCACGCTCCCCCACCAGGGGGCGGTGAAGGCGGTGGTGTCCGGGCGGCGGAACCCGGTGTCACCGGTGCGCCGCCACGCGGCCAGGGTGCGCACACCGAAGGCCAGGGCCAGGCCGAGCAGGTAGAGGACGAGTGCGGCCAGTGCCACGGGGATCTCCGTTCAAAGTGGGGCGGGCAGGGCTCAGGTGCGGGTGGCGACGCCCAGGAGGTAGTCGCCGCCGATGCGGGTGCGCCAGGCATCACCGATGTGCAACCCGTGGCGGCCCAGCTCGGCGAGGAACTCGCCCGCACTGAACCGGTCGGCGGTGGGGTGGTCGAACAGCGCCCGGTAGGTGGGGCGGGCCAGGGCGGTGGCGGTGACCTCGTCGAAGAAGAACCGGCCGCCGGGGGCCAGGACGCGGGCGACCTCGGCCAGGGCGTCGCGCCAGTTCGGGATGTGGTGGATGATCGCGAAGTCGAACACCGCGTCGTAGGAGGCGTCCTTGCCTGCGCCGATGGGGGCGAAGGCGGCGGCCAGGTCGGTGGCCGAGCCGCGCGCGAGGTAGACGCGCTCGCCGTGGCGCTGAAGGCGCCGCCGTGCTCTGGCCAGCATTTTCGGGTCCAGGTCCACGGCGTCCACGGACGCGGCGCCGAAGGTGTCCAGGATGAGCCTGGTGCCGTAGCCGGAGCCGCAGCCCAGCTCGGCGGCGCGGGCGCCGGGGGTGCGCCCGCCCAGCTTGATGAGCAGGTTGGCCTCGTAGTGCTGGAGCAGGCGCCGGGGCGGTGAGTCGATCAGTGCCGACTCCACGCGGTTCATGAGCATGCCCACACCTTCTATCACCGTCGAAATGGGATATGATCGCTACATGACGATGAATAGCACGGATGGATGCCAAGCCACAACCGCGGGCATAGGCGCCGCCGAGGCCCTCTTCCACAGCCTCTCCGACGGCACCCGCCTGGCCATCGTGCGCCGCCTGGCCCAGGGCGAGGCGCGCGTGGCCGACCTGGTGGAACAGCTCGGACTGGCCCAGTCCACGGTCTCCAAGCACGTGGCGTGCCTGCGCGACTGCGGCCTTGTCGACGGGCGCCCCGAGGGGCGGCAGGTGTTCTACTCCCTGGCCCGCCCCGAACTGCTGGACCTGCTGGCCTCGGCCGAGGTCCTGCTGGCCGCGACCGGCAGCGCGGTCGCGCTGTGCCCCAACTACGGAACCGAGAGCCACACGACGATGGAGGTGCGCGGTGAGTGACGCCTGCGGATGCGGCGGCGAGGAGCCCCGCACAGGAGAAGAAGCCGAGGAGCACGAGCCCCAGACGCTGTGGCAGGTGGGCGAGATCCGCTTCGCCGCCGTGGCCGCGGCGCTGCTGCTGGCCGGGTACAGCGCCGGATGGGTCGGCGCACCAGACCTGGTGGGCCTGGTGCTCAAGGCCGCCGCCCTGGCCGTGGCCGCCTGGACGTTCGTCCCCGGTACTGTGCGCCGCCTGGCCCAGGGCAAGATCGGCGTGGGCACGCTGATGACCATCGCCGCCATCGGCGCCGTGCTGTTGGGCGAGGTGGGCGAGGCCGCGATGCTCGCGGTGCTCTACACCATCGCCGAAGGGCTGGAGGAGTACTCCGTGGCCCGCACCCGCCGCGGCCTGCGCGCCCTGCTGGACCTGGTCCCCGACCAGGCCCGGGTGCTCCGCGAAGGTGTGGAGCACACCGTCGACCCGGCCGAGCTGGTCGTGGGCGACACGCTGGTGGTGCGCCCCGGCGAGCGCCTGGCCACCGACGGGACCATCACCTCCGGGCACACCAGCCTGGACACCTCGGCCATCACCGGCGAGTCCGTGCCCGTGGAGGCGGGCCCCGGCAGCGAGGTGTTCGCCGGGTCCATCAACGGCACCGCAGCCCTGGAGGTCACCGTCACCTCCGCCGCGGCCGACAACTCCCTGGCCCGCATCGTGTCCATCGTGGAGGCAGAGCAGTCCCGCAAGGGCGCCGGACAGCGCCTGGCCGACCGCATCGCCAAACCGTTGGTGCCCGGGGTGATGATCGCCGCGGTGCTCATCGCCGTCGTGGGCGCGCTGTTCGGCGACCCGCTGACCTGGGTCGAACGCGCCCTGGTCGTGCTGGTGGCCGCCTCCCCGTGCGCACTGGCGATCTCCGTGCCCGTCACCGTGGTGGCCGCGATCGGCGCCGCCTCCAAGCACGGCACCCTGGTCAAGGGCGGAGCCGCCCTGGAGGCCATGGGCCGGATCCGCACCGTGGCTCTGGACAAGACCGGCACGCTGACCCGCAACCGCCCGGCCGTCATCGAGACCCTCCCCGCGCCCGGCCACACCGCCGAGCAGGTGCTGGCGGTGGCCGCCGCCCTAGAGGAGCGCAGCGAACACCCGCTGGCGGCCGCGATCCTGGCCGCCGCCCCCGCACCCCAGCGCGCCGAGCAGGTGGAAGCGGTCACCGGCGCCGGCCTCACCGGCACCCTGCACGGCCGCGATGTGCGATTGGGTCGCCCGGGCTGGATCGAGGCCGGCCCCTTGGCCGGGGATGTGGCGCGGATGCAGCACGCCGGAGCCACCGCCGTCCTGGTCGAGGACGACGGCGCGCTGCTGGGCGCCATCGCGGTCCGCGACGAACTGCGCCCCGAAGCCGGCGAGGTCGTCGCCTCCCTGCGCGGTGCGGGCTACCGGGTGGTGATGCTCACCGGCGACAACCCGGCCACCGCCGCCGCCCTGGCCGCCCAGGCGGGCATCGAAGCGGGCGACGTGCACGCCGACCTGCGCCCCGAGGACAAATCCCGCCTCGTCGGCGAACTCCGGGCACACGGCCCCGTCGCGATGGTCGGCGACGGTGTCAACGACGCCCCCGCCCTGGCCACCGCCGACCTGGGGATCGCGATGGGCGCGATGGGCACCGACGTGGCCATCGAGACCGCCGACGTCGCCCTGATGGGCGAGGACCTGCGCCACCTGCCCCGCGTCCTGGCACACGCCCGCCGCACCCGGGCCATCATGTGGCAGAGCGTGGGCCTGTCGCTGGCCATCATCATCGCCCTGATGCCCCTGGCCCTGTTCGGGGTCCTGGGCCTGGCCGCGGTCGTGCTGGTGCACGAGGTCGCCGAGGTCGTGGTCATCGGCAACGGCATCCGCGCCGGACGCACCCGCCGCCTGGGGCTGGCCCCCGGCGACCACGCCACCGCCGCACCGCGCGAGCACGCGGAGGCCAAGGCGTGAGGCCGACGACACCGGCCACGGCCGGCACGCTCCCCCGCTGGGGCGTGCTGGCCGCCGCTCTCGCGCTCACCGCCGCCGACCTGGCCCTGAAGGCCTTGGCCGAGCACCATCTGGCCGGCGGCCCCGGAGCGCGACTCCTGGGACTGCTGGAGTTGCGCCTGACCTACAACCCCGGTGTCGCCTTCAACCTGGGCGCGACCCTGCCCGCCGGGGTCATCGTGGCCCTGACCGGGCTCATCACCGCCGCCGTGGCCGCCTACGCCTGGTACACCGCTCCCACCACCCCGCTGCCGGGCCGCGTCGGTCTGGCCGGGGTGCTGGGCGGTGCGCTGGCCAACCTCATCGACCGCGGCCTGGACGGTGTGGTCACCGACTATCTGCACACGGGCTGGTGGCCCACCTTCAACCTCGCCGATGCCTTCATCGTCGGCGGCGCGGTGCTGCTCGTGTTCACCTCCGCTCGCCAGGGCGCACCGGCACCGCCCGGCAAGGACCCTGACGCGTGGACCTGATCATCATCGCCCAGGCGGCCGGCCTGTTCGCCGTCACCAACATCGACGACATCGTGGTGCTCGCGCTGTTCTTCGCCCAAGGCGCAGGGCAGCGCGGGGCCACCGCCCGGGTCGTGGCCGGGCAGTACCTGGGCTTCATCGCGATCCTGGTCACCGCGCTGGCCGCCACCTTCGGCGCGAGTTTCCTGCCCGAGGCGGTGCGCGCCTACTTCGGGCTGCTCCCGCTGCTGCTGGGCCTGCGCGCGGCCTGGAAACTGTGGCGCGGCGACGGCGATGAGGCCCCCGACAGCGACAACGGCCCGGCCCTGCTCACCGTCGCCACCGTCACCTTCGCCAACGGTGGCGACAACATCGGCGTCTACGTCCCCGTCTTCGTCACCGTCGGCAACACCAGCCTGGCCGTCTACGTGACGGTCTTCCTGGTCCTGGTCGGTGTGCTGTGCGCGGCCGGCAAGTTCCTGGCCACCCGCGCCCCCATCGCCCGCGCGCTCAGCCGCTGGGGCCACATCCTGCTGCCCTTGGTCCTCATCGTCCTGGGCGTGATCATCCTCGTCGAGGGCGGCGCCTTCGGACTGTAGGCACGCCCGCCGACTCCCGCACCCGGTTCGGACGCCGTCCGCGCTGACGTGCAGGGTGGTTGCGCTCCTCCACCGGGCGAGCCCCCAGGGTCTCGCGGTCCTGGTCTCGGTCTCAGCCGCCCAGGGCCAGGCGGTTGCCCATGTTCAGGCGAATGTCGCCGTAGGGGTTCATGTTCGAGGAGAACAGCGGAGTGAGCCCGCGCCGGTCCTCGGCCGTCAGCGCGTTCTCCCATTCGGGTTCGGCCAGCACCTGTTGGAGCATCAGCGTGTTCACGTACACCAGGCACGATTGCAGGATGTGCAGGGCGAGCATGGTCAGCTCCTGCTCCTCGCGCCGGTTGGAGGACAGCTCACCGGTCTTGCCGTAGAGGATCTCGCCGTGGATGCCGTGGGAGTTCTCCACCACGTTCAGCCCCGACCCCACCTCGTACTGCACGTCGCGGTCGCGCAGGTAACGCGCGCAGAACGCGGTCTTTTCCGCCCGTCCCACCTCCAGCATCGCCGCGTAGGTGGGGTGGGAGGCGTTGCGGGTGAAGCGGCGCAGGATCGCCTCGGTGGAGGCGGTGCCCAGCCGGATCGCGGTGGCGTACTTGATCATCTGGTCGTACTGCTGGGCGATCAGGCCCCAGCGGATCGGCCGGGTCATCGCCGGACGCAACAGCGGGTAGGTTTCCAGGTCGCCGCGGTCGGGCTGGTAGAGCTTGACGCGGTTGATCTGCTTGATGCGCGGCAGCAGCTTGAACCCCAGCAGCCGGGTGATGCCGAACCCGATCTCGGACTGGCCATGGGAGTCGACGTAGTTGGCCTCCACGTTCATCGAGGTGCCGTGCCGCATCGCCCCCTCCACCATGGCGTGCACCTCCGAGGCCGAGCACGACAGCAACTGGGAGTGCACGGCCATCGACCTCTCCTCGATGTGCCAGTAGATGAGCACCCCCCGGCCCCCGTACCGCGAGTGCCACTCCGTGAACAGGTTCTGGTCGAACGCCTTGACATGCGTGGAGTCCGACCCCACCGCGGTCGACCCCTGCCCCCAGATCGCCTCCGAGCGGATGGCGAAGGTCGCGTTGGCGATCGCGCGGGCGGCGCCTCGGGCCCCCTCGATGGTGAAGTAGCGGCGCCGGATGTAGCGCAGGTCGTCCTCGGAGTAGGCGTGCTCGCCCGCGGCCGCCCGGCGCAGCCCGGTATTGGTGCCATAGGCGTAGATCACCAGGATCAGGCGCTCCCACAGCTCCTCAGTCGTGATGGCCTCGCGGGTGCCGACCCCGGTGAACGCCTCCAGCATCCCGGTGCGCAGCGCGGTCTCCTTGAGCATGTCCAGCAAAGGGACCACACCCCACTTGGCGCGCACCGCCTTCTTCAACCTGCGCAGGTTGCGCGGCTCGGCGCGCGCCTCCAACGGGGAGAGGCTGATCGCCCCCGTCTTGCGCTCGGCGACCTCTACCCAGCCCAGACGGGGCAGCGCGTCATTGAGCCCGGCCAGCTCGGTCACCATGTCGCCGTGCAGGCGGGAGATGAACTCATCCGGGTCCAGGGGCTGGTTGAGCTTGCGGTAGTTCTCCACGCGCTTGTCGGCGAAGTCGGCCGGGAGGTCCTCATCCGGGTTGCGCCACCGGTCCGCGCCCACCACCCAGATCTCCTTGCAGCGCAACTGCTCGCGCAGCCTCTGGAACACCCCGCACTCGTACACGGTGCGCAGCACCCGCGACCGGCCGCGCTGGTCGGTGCGGTGCAGCAGCTCGCGCAGCTCGAAGGGGATGACCCCGTCGACGGGGACGTGCTCACCGGCGTCGTAGTAGGGGCGGTTGTTGGCCACCTCCCGGTAGCGGCAGATCAGCTCCAACGCCTTGACCAGCGGTCGGTGCACGTCGTTGGAGGAGTGGAACTCCAGCACGTCCAGGAGCTGGAGTAGCCCCACGCGGTAGTGGTTGGAGTAGGAGGACTTGAACACGCGCTGCTTGTGCTGGCGGTAGCTGGTGCCCTTGGACCGGAACTCGGCCAACAGGTCCTTCAGCGTCTGCTCGCCGCCGGCGGCCGGGTAGACCACCTCGCGCACCAGCGACTCGGGCGAGCCCACGGAGGCCTCGGCGATGCGGAAGAGGATGTCCTCCTTGCCCGAGACCCGCTTGAGGTCGCGGACGAACTCTTCGGTCACGACCTTCTCCGCGCGGGCATTGATCTTGTGCACGGTCGAGATCACCAAGTCCACCAGGGTGTCGGTGATCTCCCGCTCGCGCGAGAACAGCAGCGCCCCCAGCAGGCACACCTTGATCTGGTGCGGGTGGCCGCGCAGGTGCGAGGGCGCCTCGGCCGCCGCCCGATCCCGCCACGCGGCCACCATCTTGGCCGGGATGCGCGCGAAGGCCCGGTGCGGCACACCCACGGCACGCACCGCTTCCAGCTTCGTCTTCTCCGCGATCAGCGTCTTGAGGCTGACGTTGCCCGGGGCGTCCTTGATCTGCGCATACACCTCACGCCCTTCCCCGTCCGCCGGTGCCTCGTCGGGGTCGTCGCTGGCCTGACCGATCAGCGTGAGCATCCGCTCCACGACCTCGGCGGGCACCTCCTGGGCCGCGCGGGCCATCATCTGATCCTCGGCCTGGCTCAGCGCCGAGCGCACGATCCGCTCGACGCGGGTCTTCTCCGGCGGCTCGATCAGCTCCTCTTTGCAGTGCTCCAGCAGGCGCTGGCGTACCCGGTCGGGGTTGCGCTCCTGGTCGCACACGTTCTCGGCCAGCCACAGGGTGACCTTCTCGGCGTCGGCGACCGAGCACTCGCCGAAGCCGGTGAAGTCGCGGATCTCGGTCCGGTTCCGCTTGGCCGAGCGCCCCTGCCAGTCGTAGAAGGCGATCTCGGAAGGCTCGACCTTGACTTGCCTGGCCACGTGGACGACGGCGTTGTCGGGCACCTCGCCGCGGCCGCGCGGGAACCGGCCGCGCCAGAGCAGGAAGCGCAGGGTCACCGCGAACCCGAGCCGGGTCGCCCCGGACTTGTTCCGCAGCAGCTTCAACTCGTCGGCGGTGAGGGTGAAGGCGTCGAGGAGTTCGTCCAGGTCCAGATCCCGTGCCATCCGACCGTCCCCTGCCCGCTCGTGTCCTTGGCCGGGCGGTGCGCCCGGCTATCCACGATCTTCCGGGGCCCTGGGGCTGGTTGTCCGGCGAACCCGTAAGTTACTCGCGGGTTACTTGGCACCTGGTGACACGCTCCTTACCGACACCCCTACGGGTGGGAGCTGAAGCGGGGGTGCGCATCGCCGCCCTTCGGGCGGTTCATGTCCCGGGCGGGGGCGCCTGGCAGCGGGGCGTGGTGCCGATCAGGGCCGGCTGCGGGTCAGGCACCAGGCCGTCTCGGTGACGGCGGCCACGGCCAGGCCGAAGGCGAGGTGGGCGGCGAACCCGCGGGCATGGGTGATGAGCGGATAGTCGCGGTTGGGCGCGGAGAAGCCCAGTAGCGGGGTGAGCCCCTCGTCCACGATCAGTGACATGGCCGCACCCGAGGCCAGCCCGGCGCTGACCGGTCCGATCGGGGTGGTGCGGCGGATCAGGGCGTAGACGGGCGCCCAGGAGACGGCGAGCCCGTAGTGGAAGGCCATCCCCGCCCGCTCCTGCGCCTGGCCCTCCAAGTGGATACCGAACAGGGCCAGGGTCTTGTCGGCGGCGATGCCGAACGGCGGGCCGGGCCGCACCTCGTCCTCGCGCTGGCGGTCGGCGTCGCTCTCCCACTCGTACAGCTTCATGCTGACCGGTTCCATCACCTTGGTGGCCAGGTAGCCGGCCACCGGCGCGATGGCCAGGTCCTTGGCCAGCTCCGTGATGGGCTTCTTCATCGCTGTTCCTCCTGTTCCTGCTGCCGGATCGGACCGGGGAGTTCAAGGAGAGGGGTAGGCAGGGCCCGGCGGACGTGTGTTGCCGGGCCCGGGCCGGGTGTCAGCAGCAGCACCCGTCCTGGTCGGGGTCCTTCAAGGTGGTGGTGAACCGGAGGCCGAGCGCGAGGGCCTGCTCCACGGGTACGGCGGTGGCCTCGGGGTGCTCGGCCAACCACGGCCTGGTGGCCTCGGCGGAGGCGAAGAAGTGGACCTGGTCGCAGAAGGAGGAGCGCACGAAGGTCACGTCGTCGGGGACCAGGAGGGAGACCACCGCGGTGGCGGGCTCCACGCGGGTGATCCTGTCCGGTTCCACGGTCAGCTGTACCAGGGTGCCGGTGGCGTGGCAGGGGGAGGCCACGTGGGCGGTGCGGCCCAGGACGGCCGGGAACATCAGGGTGTCCAAAGCGCACCAGGTGTACAGATGCCGTCCGTCGACCTCGAAGCGGTGCGGAGTGGGGTTGAGAGTGAGGCCGCTGCCGACGATGCGGCCGGCGTCGTCGTACTCGGTGTCGGGCAGCGTGGCCAGCGCCTCACGCACCTCCTCTCTGGAGGCGTCGGTGGCGGCGGAGAGCTGGCCGGTGGTGACGGGTCGGCCCTGGCTGAGGAGCCGGAGCAGGGTAGACCACAGCCAGGGGCGGGCCCGTGCGTGGTCGGCGGTGCTGAAGGCGGTGGTGAGGCGGTCGGCGATCTGGTCGGACGTGGTGTCCATGACGGGGTGCCTTTCGTGGCCGCGCGTCAGGAGGCGCAGCAGGAGAGCAGGGCGACGTCGCGGGTGAAGGTCTGGGCGGCCAGCTTCAGCCCCTCGGCCATGGTCAGGTACGGGCACCACGTGTTGGCCATCTGCTCCACCGTCATCCCCGCCTGCACGGCGTAGACCGCCGCGGCGATCACATCGCCCGCTCCTTCGGCCACCGCGGTCACGCCCACCACACGGCCGGTGTGGCGCTCGGCCACGATCTTGACCAGGCCGCGGGTGTCGCGGTTGACGATCGCGCGGGGGACGTTCTCCAGGGGCAGGACCCGGCACTCGCAGTCCAGGCCCGCCTGCTCGGTCTGGGCGTCGGTCAGCCCGACACCGGCGATGGCGGGGCTGGTGAAGGTCACCCGCGGCAGGTGGCGGTAGCCCAGCACCCGGTCGGCGCCGTCCAGGGCGTTGTCGGCCACCACCGCCCCGTGCGCTCCGGCGACGTAGACGAACTGCGGGTGCCCGGTCACGTCCCCCGCCGCCCAGATGCGGGGGTGGGCGGTGCGCAGGTGGGCGTCGACCACGACCTCGCCGCGCTCGCCCACCCGCACACCGACTTCCTCCAGCCCCAGGCCGGTGGTGGCCGGGCGGCGGCCGGTGGCGATGAGCACCTCGCCGAACTCCGACTCCTGGCCGTCGATGGTCGCGATGACGCGGTCGCCGGTGCGGCGGATGGCGCTCACGGTGGCGCCGGTGCGCACGGTGATGCCCTCGTCGGCGAAGATGCCGGCGATGGCCTCACCGGCCTCGGGCTCCTCGCCTGGGGCCAGGCGCTCCATCATCTCCACCACGCTCACCTTGACTCCCAGGCGGGCGAAGAGCTGGGCCTGTTCCAGGCCGATGTAGTTGCCGCCCACCACCAGCAGCGAGGACGGCAGTGCCTCCAGTTCCATGGCGGTGGTGGAGGTCAGGTATCCCGCCTCTTCCAGGCCCTGGATCGGGGGTGCCCAGGGGGCCGAGCCGGTGGCGATGACGTAGTGGGCGGCCTCCACCCGCTGTGTTCCGCCGCCGGCCAGCTCCACTTCCAGTGCCGGGCCCTGGGTGAAGCGGGCGTGGCCGGCCACGATCTCCCAGCCGTACTCGGCGGCCAGGCCGGTGTACTTGTCGGCGCGCATGCCCTCCACCAGGGCGCGCTTGCCGCCGATCAGCTCGGCGAAGTCCACCTCCTCGGCGCTGGTACGGATGCCGGGGAACCGGCCTGAGGACAGGGCGACGTGGCGCGCCTCGGCGGCGGCCAGCAGTGCCTTGGAGGGCACGCACCCGGTGTTGACACAGGTCCCGCCGACAGTGCCGTGCTCGACCATCACCACCGAGCGGTCCTTGCGCCGCGCGGCGATCGCGGTCGCGAACGCCGCCCCGCCCGAACCGATGACCGCCAGATCAAAAGCCATGACCATGCCTCCCTGTACGTCGGCTACCCAGCCGACCTCGTCTTATTCGCTTTGACGGATGTATTCTGCCAGCATAGTATCCGCCCAAGCGAATAGATCAAACGATGTGGAGGGACGTGTCCCCCGTGGACGACACCACGACCCCGACCCAGGCACCGACCACACCACAGGCGCTCTTCCCCGACCCGGGCACGGGTGTGGAGGTGGTCGCGAAGTTCTTCCGAGCCCTGGGCGACCCCACCCGGCTGCGACTGCTGGAGTTCCTGCTGCACGACGAGCACACCGTCACCGAGTGCGTGGCCCACGTGGGCCTGTCCCAGGGCCGGGTCTCCGCCCACCTGGGATGCCTGGCCGACTGCGCATACGTGTCCGTCCGACGCCAGGGCCGCCGCGCCTACTACCGGGTCGCCGACCCCCGGGTGGCCGACCTGGTAGTACTCGCGCGCGCCCTGGCCGCCGACAACCGCACCGCCCTGGCGTGCTGCGAACGCATAGACGCCCACCACCACTAGCAAGGAGGCCGACCATGCGCTCCTACCTGGGAGTGATCGGCGCCGTCGCGGCCATGGCCCTGTGCTGCGCCGCTCCCGTGCTGATCGCCGCCGGAGGGCTCGGGCTGCTCGGCGCCGCGGCGGCCAACCCCTACCTCATCGGCGCCGCCCTGCTCACCCTTGCTGCTGGGGGCTGGTTCATCTGGAGCCGCCGCCGCAGAAGCGATGACGCCGACTGCTGCCAGCCCCCCTCCGCTCCGCACCGCAAGGACCCCTACCAGTGACGACACTTTCCTCCACGACACGTGGCCCGCGCCGCGCCGCCGCCACGATCGCGCTACTCACCGCTGTTCTTGTCGGCGCCGCCGCCTGCGCGACCTCGGAATCGGCCGGGTCCGACGGGCCCTCTGCTTCGCCGGCCCCAGCCCAAGCCGAGCCCGTCACCCTGGCCACCCTGGAGGGGGAGGAGGTCACCGTGCCCGCCGACAAGCCGGCCGTGATGTTCTTCTTCACCGTCAACTGCGGAAGCTGCGCCCAAGGCGCCGCAGCCCTGGGCGAGGCCCACGCCCAAGCCGCCGAGCAGGCCGATTTCCTGGCCGTGGACATCGACCCGAACGAGCCCGCCGAGTACATCACCGAACTCCTGGACACGGTCCAGGCCGCGGACGTGCCCGCCGCCACCGACACCGACGGCGCCCTGTCCAGCACCTACGAGGTCACCGCGCTGGGCACCCTGCTCATCGCCACCCCTGACGGGCAGGTCGCCTACCGGGCGACCGACCCCTCGGCCGAGCAGATCCTGGCCGCGCTCGAGGAGGTGGGCGCCTGATGGGTGCACTGCTGGCCCTGGCCTTCGGCGCGGGGGTGATCGCACCGCTCAACCCGTGCGGGATCGCGCTGCTGCCCGCCTACCTGACCTACCACCTGGACGTGGCCACCCGCTCCGGCCGCGGTGGCCCGCCCGCCGCCGGACTCAAGGCCGGGGCCGCCCTCACCGTCGGCTTCGCCGGAACCCTGGCCGTCCTGGCAGGGGCGGTCAGCCTGGGGGCCCGCTCCCTGCTCACCCTCGCCCCCTGGGCGGGCCTGGCCACCGGCACCGTGCTGGCCGTGCTCGGCGCCCTGATGCTGATCGGCATCCGCGTGCCGCTGCGCCTGCCCGGCCTCGCCGCAAAGAGCGGGAACGCCCCCGCCGGGACCGGCCGTCTGGCTTTGTTCGGCGTTGGTTACGCGGTCGCGTCCATGGCCTGCACCTTCGGGGTGCTGCTGGCCGTCATCGCCCAGGCCAGCGCCGTTTCCAGCATCACCGCCCTGCTGGGGGTGCTGGCCGCCTACGTCGCGGGGGCGGCCGTGCTGCTGATGCTGTTGGCGGTGTCGGTGGCCTCGGCCGGAAGTGCGCTCACCCGCCGCATCACCGGCCTGGCCCGCTACACCGGCCGCCTCAGCGGCGGTGTCCTGCTCCTGAGCGGCCTCTTCCTGGCCTACTACTGGTTCCCGGCCGCCACCGGGCGGCCGTCCAGCACCGGGCTCGGGGTCGAGCGGTGGGCAGCACAGCTGTCCGGCTGGGTCCAGGCCCACCAGACCGCCGTCGTCGTCCTGGCCGCCGTTGCCGTCGCCACCGCGGTGGCCTCGTCCTTGGTGACGCGTCTGCGTCACCGGAAACAGGGACCCGAGGACTGCTGCACACCCACCAACCCCGGCTCTGACGCCGAACAGCACCAGTAGTCCCCGGTCACCGGCAGCACGGCGACGCCGCCACCGAAAGGCCAAGGCGAGCTCTCCCGCGCCGCCCCCGTATCCGGCAGATCACGCCGAATCGGACCCAGACAGGTCCCGGCCTGGGACAATCCCCGTGCCGAGTCCGCCCGCCGCCCCACGGAGGTGGCCCGTTCCACGGAAGACACCCCCTCATGCCGGTCAACTTCCTCACCACCGCCCAGCGCGAGCGCTACGGCCGCTTCAACACCGTCCCCGACGAGTCCCAACTGGGCGCCTTCTTCCACCTGGACGCCGACGCGCGCCGCCTGGCGATGGGCGCCTACGGGCCGCGCAACCAGCTCGGCCTGGCCCTGCAACTGACCACCGTGCGTTTCCTTGGCACGTTCCTGGACGATCCCACCGAGGTGCCCACCGCCGTCGTGGACTTCGTCGCCGAACAACTCGGCCTGACCGCTGATCACCTCAAGGGGTACGGGGAGAAGAAGGGCCGCTGGGACCACCAGAAGCTGATCCGCGAACGCTACGGCTACACCCTCTTCGGCCCCCACCAGTGGCTGTTGCTGGGCATCTGGGCCTACCGGCGCTCCTGGTCGGGCAACGAGCGCCCCAGCGTGCTGTTCGACCTGGCCACCAACCGCCTGGTCGAGGCCAAGATCCTGCTGCCCGGCGTGACCACCCTGGAACGGCTCATCGCCGGTGTGCGCGAGCGCGTGGCCCTGCGCCAGTTCAAACTCCTGTCCGCCGCCCCCACACCCGAGCAGCGCACAACCCTTCAGGCCCTGGTCAACGTGGCCGAAGGAGGGCGCGTCTCCCAGCTGGACCGCTACCGCAAGAGCCCCACCGACATCAGCGGCAAGGGCGTCGTCAAAGCCCTGGACCGCTACGCCGCCATCCGCTCCCTGGGCGCCTCCGCCTGGGACCTGTCCTCGGTTCCACCGGGACGGATCGTGGCCCTGGCGCGCTTCGCCAAGGCCGCCCGCGCCCAAGCCGTCGCCCAACTCGCCGACGACCGCCAGATGGCGACCCTGGTCGCCTTCGCCGCCACCCTGGAACCCGCCGCGGCCGATGAGGCCGTGGAGGTGTTCGACCTGCTCATCGGCGATCTGATCCGTACCGCCGCCCACCGCGCCAACCGGGCCCGTATGCGCTCCATCAAGGACCTGGACGCCGCCGCCCTGGTGCTGCGCGAGGCCTGGCTCAAGGTCGTCGACTCCTTCAAGGACCCCGACAGCGACGTGCGAGCGATCGTGGCCTGCATGGACACCGCGCGCGTGGACAACGCCGCCACCACCGTCGGCGACCTGGCCCGCGAGCCCGACGAGGACGCCCAGGCCGAACTGATGGAGCGCGCCGCCACCATCCGCCGCTTCCTACCCAAGCTGCTGCGCACCCTGGATTTCGACCACGGCGAGAGCCCCGCCGGCGCCGACGTGATCGACGCCTTGGACTTCGTGCGGAGCCTGCCCCGGCGCCGCACTCGCGTCGACCCCACGATCGTGCCCACCAAGTTCCTCACCCCCGCCTGGCAGCGCCGCGTCTTCCCCACCAGCGGACCAGGCGCCGGTGAGTTCGACAAGGACGCCTACACCGTCGCCGTGGCCGAGCGGCTGCGCGAGTCGCTGCGCCGCCACGAGGTGTTCGTGCCCGGACTGGGCAAGTGGGGCGACCCCACCGCCGGGCTGCTGGCCGGATCCGCGTGGGAGGCCGCCCGGGACGGCCTGTGCCGCGACCTGGGCCTGGCACCCGAACCCGGTGTGGACCTTCACCGGTGGGCTGATCGGCTGGACGGCGCCTACCGCCAGCTCGCCGATGGCCTGGCGGCCAACCCCTCGGTGCGCATCGAGCAGCGCGAGGGCCGCGACCACCTCGTGCTGTCCGGCCTGGACGCCCTGGACGAGCCCGCCTCACTGACTGCCCTGAGAGAGAGCGTGGCTGCCCGCATCCCCGTCGTGGACTTCCCCGAGGTTTTGTTGGAGGTCCACTCCTGGACCGGGTGCCTGGACCGGTTCACCCACGTGGGCGGCCAGACACCCTCCCGCAAGGACGACATGATCACCTCCATCGCCGCCGTGCTGTGCGCCCAAGCCATGAACGTCGGCATGCGCCCGATGGTCTCCGAGGCCAGCGAAGCCCTCTCGCTGGACCGGCTGTTTTGGACCGAGCAGAACTACATCCGCGCCTCCACGCTCACCCCGGCCAACGCTGACCTGGTCGACTACCACTCACGTCTGGACATCGTGGCCGCCTGGGGCGGCGGCGAGCTGGCCTCCGCCGACGGGCTGCGCTTCATCGTCCCGGTCAAGACCATCAACGCCGGTCCCAACACCAAGTACTTCGGCAAGGGCAAGGGCGCCCGCGGGGTGACCTACTACAACTTCACCTCCGACCAGTTCACCGGCTTCCACGGCATCGTCATCCCCGGCACCCCCAAGGACTGGTACTACATCCTCGAAGGGCTGCTGGAGCAGGAGACCTCGTTGCGCCCCACCGAGATCACCTCCGACACCGCCGGGGCCTCCGAGATCGCCTTCGGCATCTTCCGCCTCATGGGCTGGCAGTTCTCCCCCCGCTTGGCCGACGCCGGATCAGCGACGCTGTACCGCACCGACCCCGCGGCCGATTACGGCCCGCTCAACAACCTCACTCGCACCCGGATCAACACCGGCCTTATCACCGACTCCTGGGACGAACTGCTGCGGGTGGCGGCCTCCCTGCGCTCCGGGGCGGTCAAGGCCAGCGAACTGTTCCGCTACCTGGCCGGAGGCGGCACCCCCACCCCGATCGGCCGGGCCCTGATGGAGCTGGGACGCCTGGACCGCTCGATCTACCTGGCCTCCTACTTCGACGACGAACTCCTCAGGCGCCGGGTCAACACCCAGCTCAACCGGCAAGAATCCCGCCACACCCTGGCCCGTAAGATCTTCCACGGCCAAAAGGGCGAGCTGCGCCAGCGCTACCGTGAGGGCATGGAGGACCAGCTCGGCGCGCTCGGCTTCATGGTCAACGTCGTCATCTTGTGGAACACCGTCTACACCGCCCGCGCTATCGAGCAGATCCGTGCCGAGGGCACCCGGGTGCACGCCGCTGACATCGCCCGCCTCAGCCCTCTGGGCAGCGAACACCTCAACATGCTGGGCCGCTACAACTTCAAGCTCGCTCCCGAGATCGGTGCCGGGCGGCTGCGCCCGCTGCGCGCACCCCGCCCCGGCCAGTAGGGCCTCTCATCCCGCGGTGTTCTCGCCCGCTGCTGCGAGGGTGCGCCGTACCTGCTCGTGGGAGACGGACGAGAACGCCGCGATCCGGCGCAGCCCCCACCCTTCGGCCCGGGCGTCGCCCATCGCCGCGACCGTCGCCTGATCGAGGGCCCCATCCAGGGCGGCTCGCAGCTCGGCGAGCTTGCGCAACCGCACCGCCGGGGCCAGGTGGGCGAACTCCGCGCACACCCGTTCCACGTCGGCTCTGACGAAGGCCACCGCGTCACCGTCCATGCCGACAGGGTGGTGTGCCCCGCCACGGGTGTCAACAGATGTGACAGTTGCCGGGACTCACCGTTCCGTTCCTACTCGGACCCCACCATCCGCGAAGGCCGCCGAACCGCCACTGGCGCGGTCGTCCTGGAACAGGGCGGCAAGGAGATCGTGCGCGCCACCGCCACCTACGGCGACCTCAGCGCCGAGGGCCGGGAACTGCACCTGGAGGGCCCGCCGGACCTGCCCGCCCCCCAGGACTGCCTGGTCCCCGCGGAGTTCGCGGACAGGCCCGAAGGGCTGACCATCGCCCACCGCATCGAGTACCGCTACGCCAAGCGCCCCGAATGGCTGGACGGCAAGAAGGACGGCCACCCTCAGGTGGACTTCTGGATGCGCTTCGCCGACGGTCGGGACGCCGACGTGCACTCCCTGCCCGCCATGGTGGACTTCGCCGTGCCCGCGGTGCTGGAGATCGGCGAGTTCACCACCATCACGGTGGAGCTCACCACGCACGTGCGCGGCAGGCCCGCACCAGGATGGCTGGCCTGCCGGGTCTCCACCAAGCACGTCTCCAACGGTTTCCACGAGGAGGACATGGAGATCTGGGACAGCCAGGGCCAGCTCGTCGCCCAGGCCCGCCAGCTCTCCATGCTGCTCTAGTCCCGGTCCCGCTACCCGCCGCGTGCCGCCGCTCCCAGCTGAGCCGCGGCACGCGGTGTTTCCCGGTCTTTGCTAACCCGGGTCCGCTTGGGCCAGGGGCAGCTCCGGATCGGGCACGGGCACGGCTTCCTGCCCGTGCTGGAACACCCACGCCTTTCCCGAACGGCCGGACGCGAGGATGCTGCGCACCGCGATTGCCGCCTCTGCCGGGGCGGCCACGGCCAGACCCGCATCCACCAACGCGGAGCGAAAGGGCGCCACGAGCGGGGTGTCCACCAGCCCCGGACACAGCGCGTTGACGCGGATCCTGTCGGCGGCGAGCAGCATCGCCGCGGACCTGACCAGGCCGATGACCGCGTGTTTGCTCGCCGCGTAAAAGGGGTCGGGTGATGCGGTCAGGCCTGCCAAGCTCGATGTCACGATCACCGAACCTCCCCCGGCCGCGCGCAGGTGCGGAAGCGCCGCTTGGAAACCGAAGACCACCCCGTCCAGGTTGACGCCCATGGTGGCCCGGTAGGCCTCCTCGGAGTAGTCGTCGATCCCGCACCCGCCGGGCACGCCCGCGTTCAGCACCACCACGTCCAGGCGCCCATGGGCTTCGACCACCGAGGCCACGGCCCGCTCGTTGTCCGCACGCAGGGAGACGTCGACGGGCACGAACCGGCCCCCGAGCCGGGCGGCGACCCCGGCGCCGCGTTCCTCGTCGCGATCGGCCACGACCACGTGCAATCCCTGGGCGGCGAGGTCCTCGGCGATCGCCTCCCCGATCCCGCTCGCCGCTCCGGTGACCAGTGCTACCTCAGCGCTCACGTGCACTCCTCGCTCAAAGACGGTCCTTGGGTTAGTTGGGGGCTGGTTCGGGTTGGTCGGCTGGCCCCTCGATGCGCTCCAGGTGGACGCCGCGCATCCTCAGTCCGTGCCGGCCCAGCCGGGCACGCCCGTAGAAGCGCTGGAACAGCAAGATCAGGCCGAGGCTGAGCACGAGAAGTAGGTCGTCAAGCAGGGGCACGAGGTCGATGGGCAGGGTCAGTGCCATGGTCAAGCTCAGCCCCGTATACGTCAGGAACACCGTGCCCCACACGGCCGTCGACACCCGCAGAGCCCGCCGGAAGACCGCGGAGCCCTCCCAGTTGCCGTCCCACACCCGCTGGTCCCGCGTGGTAAGGAAGACCCGGGTCACTGAGAACAGGAAGGGGCGCCGGGTGAGCAGTGTCGCCAGGATCCACAGGCCCATCGCAGCCGAGGCCCAGGCACTCCGCACCAACAGGGCGCGCGGACTGCCCGTGACGTGCGTCAGCGCGACCGTCAGGACCAGGGTGACCAGCACGAAGACCGACACCCCGTTGAGCCTGTGCTCCCTGATGGCGCCGTGCGCGATCCGCGCCGCCGGCAGCACCGCCGCCACCAGCAGGGCGGTGACCTGGTCGGCCCCGAGTGCCCGGAGCCCGTAGAAGACCAGCAGGGGAAGGGCGAGTTCGAAGAAGAGGGTGACCGCCAAGGCGGCCTTGCTCCCCCGCCCGGCGGTCATGGTGTCTGCCCTGACCCGGAGGGCTCTGCTGCTTCCGAGAGCCCTGCGCTCGCGGCATCTCCCCCGGCGCGGGTGGCGAGGTCGATCGTGGCGGTCAACTCCCGGGTGTAGGCGTCGAAATCGAACCCGCTCCCCACCCGGCGGGCCGCCTCCTCGACCGCCCCGCGAATGAGTACCGCCATCGATCGGGTGTCGAAGTCGCGGAACTCACCGGTGCACTGACCGTCGGCCAGCAGTTCGGCCAACCCTTTGACCATGGGTTCCTGGGCGCTGTCGTGGTTGTGCGCCCGCCCCTGTTCATCGCGCAGGTGCGGGCCGATGGCGGTGAGCGCGGCCATCTCGCGCGGGTGCGCGCGCAGGAACTCGAGGTTGGCCTCCAGGTAGGCCCGCAGCCTGCTCCGGGCGGTGTCCTGGGCCTTGATCCGTTCCATGATGGCCGTGGCGCCTTCGGTGAGCACGTCCGTCACGATCTGGCGAACCAAGTCGCCTTTGCCCGCGAAGTGGTAGGAGACCATGCGTGGGCTGCTGAGCCCGGCGCGCTTGGTGATCCTGGCGAAGGAGGCCTGCGCGTAGCCTTCGTCCGCGATCACCTCGATCGCGGCCCGCACGATCTGTGCCCGGCGCGCCTCGTTCGTGAAAGTCCGGCCCATCGGACCTCCTCTTTATCTGGATAGATAAAAATCAGTAAAGCTGGATAAACGGCAGGGGTCAACAGGTTTCGGTTCCACGGAAGGGCGCTGTGCCCTTGTTTCCGGCGAGGTGGCCGGGTCAGGCCGTTGGGCCCAACCAGCGGTCGAACCAGTTGCGAGTGCGGTCAAGAAGGTCGACCTGGTTCGCCCGGATCTCGAGGCCGTGCCCCTCGCCCGGGTAGACCACGAACTCGTGCCCCACCCTGATGTGGCGCAGGGCCCGGTGCAGGTAGACCGCCTGGCCCACGGGCACGTTGGTGTCCTCCTCCCCGTGCACGATGAGCACCGGGGTGACGATGTGCGAGGCGAAGGCGATGGGGCTGACCGCATCGTGCGGGTGCGGGCCCACGCCCTCCCAGCCGACGCTCCCGCTCAGACCCGCCTCACAGGCGCCGTATTCGCCGGTGGCGGCCAGCATCCCCCAGTCGCTGACCCCCGCGCCCACGACGGCCGCGCGGAACCGGTCGGTGTGTCCCACCGCCCAGGCCGCCATGGTCCCGCCGTGGCTCCACCCGCCGACCCCCAGCCGGTCGGGATCGGCCACACCCCGCTCTATGAGCAGGTCGATGCCGTCGACGATGTCATCCCACTCCCCCGCTCCGAGAGAGCCCACCACCGCTTCGGCGAAGACCCGACCGCGCCCCTCGCCGCCGCGTGGATTGGGTAGGAGAACCGCAAAACCGGCGTGGGCCAGCCATTGGGCGGGCGCGTAGGGACTCAAAGAGAACTGGTCCAGATAGCGGCCGTAGGGGCCACCATGCACCCAGGTGACCAGGGGGAAGGGGCCGTCGCCGGGGTCCGTGCCCGGCGGGTTCACCAAGAGTCCTTCGAGGGCGAGCCCGTCACGGGCCCGGTAGGACAGGCGTTCCTGCCTGCCCCAGTCGAAGCGGTCGAGCTCGGGCCGCAGATGCGTGAGCCGGGTGAGCGCGGTGGTCGGGGCTCCGGCATACACCTCCCTGGGGTGCGCGGAGGTAGCGGCCTGGGCCGCGACGTGGGAACCGGTGCGGTCCGAGGTCAGGGACTCCAGGAGCCCCGGTGAGCGCAGGAGCCGGGTGAAGGCCCCAAGGCCCGGGTCCAGGCGGTGGATCTCGATGTCGAGCCCGTGCGCGAACAGGGCCAGCGGCGGCCCCTGGTCCACCTGGGTGAGTTCGGTGGGGCACCGGTCCAGGCCGCCGGTGAGGTTGGTGTGCTGTGTCCGCTCGTGGTCCGGGAGCAGGTCGAAAACGGCCTGGCCGCCGTCGGGTCCCGGGTCCATCGCCAGGTAGGACAGGTGCCAGCCGCGGCCGTCGTGCCACCATGCCGGTGACTGGGCGTCCCAGCCGAGCGCGCCCAGGTCTCTGACCTGCCCGGTGGTCGGATCCACCAGGTGCAGGTCCCAGCGGGGACGGACGGGGTCGCGTTCGGGCCCCGGTTGGGTGATCACCGCCAGGGCGGCGCCGTCGGGGCGCGCGGCCGCCTGCAGCACGTGGCGCTCGCCCAGCTCGGTGATCGGGCGCTGGCGGCCGGTGCCGGTGTCGAGCAGGGTCAGCCGGTCGTGGGGTGCGGCCTGGCCCCACACCCGTGGTGCGTTCCCGCGGCGATCGGGATCGCTCACCACCAGTGCCACCGTCGCGTGGTCAGGTAGCGGAAGGTGGTCCGCCACCCCGCCCTCGGTGGCGGTCAGCACTCGGTGTCCGGAGCCGTCGATGTTGATCCGGTGCAGCTGGGATGCGCACCGCTCTCCGGCTTCGGTGCGGTCGGAGAGGAAGTACAGGTGCTGGGAGTCCGGGCTCCAGCGCGGCCGGTGGTGTGCGGCGTCGCTTTCGCTGAGCCGCCGGGGTGGGGTGGCAGGGTCGAGGTCAGAGATCCACAGGGTGCTCACCGGGCGCGCACGGGTGCGGGTGAGGGCGGTGAGGGTGTAGCCCACCCGGTGCCCGTCGGGGGACAGGGCCGGGCCCAGCGGGACAAGCCCGTCGGTGACGGTCTCGGCGGTCAGGCGTGGGGCGGTCAGGGCTCGGCCTTTCTTCTCTGCGTGGGCGTGATCGGTGCCTAGGCAGCGGCGCGAAAGTGTGTGGTCAGGCCGCTGTCCTCGGCCAGGACGTGGAAGGCCACTCCCGGGGGCTGGCCGCGGTCGACGCGCCGTTCGCCCTCCCACGGCATGCGCAGCGTCCACGTCACACCTGGGGCGAGGACCACGGGGCGCCCCGCGATTTGGCCCGCCGCGCCGGTGTGGGCGTGCCCGGCGAGGATCCCCACAACGTTGGGGTGGGCGTCGAGCAGTGCGGTCAGGTCGTGGGGATTACCCAGCGTGGACGCGTCGGGAAGCGGGTGGTGGACCCGGATGGGCGGGTGGTGCATGGCGAGCAGGGTCGGGGTGGTCGGCTGGTCGGAGAGGGTGCGGTCGATCCACTCCAGGGTGTCCGGCGCCAAGAGGCCCGCGTCTTCGCCGGGGATGGTGCTGTCGCAGGCCAGAATCGAGACCCGCCCCACGCGGTGGTGGGTGTTGACCGGTGCCGGCGAACCCTCTTGCCCCAGCAGGCCCGTGCGCAGGGCTGCCCGGTCGTCGTGGTTGCCCGGGCAGACGAACACGGGGCAGGGCGCCTTGAGGAGCGCAGCTGCCTCGGCGTATTCCTCGGGGGTGGCGTGGTCGGCGATGTCTCCGGTGACCACGAGCGCGTCCGGGATTCGGGCGAGCGAGCGGAGGCAGTCCATGGTGCGTGTGGCTCGCGCGGTGGTCTCGGGTGTTCCGTCCAAGTGCAGGTCGCTGATGTGGGCGAGGAGGACGGTCATGGGCACCCCAAATCTAATGGAAATATATGTATTATCCGTTAGGTACGCTAGCCTGGTGGTCCGGACGAGAGCAAGGGGCACACGGTGGAGCATCGATCGGCGCTGGCGCTGGCGAGCACGGTCCGGCACGACGGGTCCGGCGGTGTCGCCGACGACCTGGCCACGGTCGCGGGCGCGGCCGAGTGGGTACGCGGCCACGTCGGCGCAGGGGTCGAGGTGGACGAGGAGCTCAGAGGGCGCCTCGTCGGGCTGCGCGGGGCGGTGCGCGCCCTCTTCGCGAGGGCGGTAAGGCCCGGTCCGCCCAGCCCCGCCGACGCCGAGCGCCTTCTCCCTGTGGGGCGAGCCCTGGAGCGGCTGAACACCGACGCCGCCCTGGTTCCGGTCCGCCCTGAGCTGTCCTGGCCCGAGGACGGTCCGGCCGTGGAGCTCGTGGCTGACCGGGCCGACCCCGGCAACCGGATCGTCGCCGCCTTGGCGCGCGCGGCCGTGGCTTTCCTGGCCGGGCCCGAGCGGGAACGCCTGCGTTCCTGCACAGCCCCGCGCTGTGTGCGCTACTTCGTTCAGGAGCACGGTCGGCAGCGGTGGTGCGGGACCTCGTGCGGAAACCGTGCTCGCGCGGCCCGCCACTACGCGCGGCACGGCGCTCCCCGGGATTGAGCGGGTCGGCCCGGTCAGCCCAGATCGGCCCGGTCAGACCTCGGTTTCGGTGCGTTTGGCCAGGCGTTCGTGGCGTTGGCGGGCGGCCTGGGAGGTGCCCAGCCCCAGGCCGAAGGCCAGTTCCTGCCAGGTCATGCCGCGGCCTTTGGCCATGGTGAGCAGGCCCGCCTCCATCTGGTCGAACTCGGCCCGCGCCCACGGCACCAGGGTCAGTGCCGCGGTCAGGTCCGCTTGGTCGATGCCGGGTGCGTCCTCGGCGGGGACGGCGCTGCCCGCGGCCAGGTCCGAGACGCGCCGGATGGCGTCGTGGGGCTGCATGGGCATCCGGCGTTCCTGCCAGCGCAGGAGGTCCTCGCCGACGGCGTGCCGTTCGGTGATGCGGACGAGCGCTTCGTGGGCGCGCTGTCGACGGGACTGTTCGGGGTCGGGCTGGGTGAACGGGTCGGTTGCAGTCATGTCTTCAGCATGCGTTGCCAACTGAAGCTTGTCAACACATTGATGCAAACAGAATGTTCACACCGTGGTTTTCGTCCTCAGCCTCCGGTGCGCGCCGCCCGCACCGCCCTGGCTGTGTGCCCCCGCCACAGCACGCCCTGCTTGGGCGAGAACACGTAGGCCAGGGTGAACGCGCTCGCCTGGGCCAACACGATGCAGCCGCCGGTGGACACGTTCAGGTGGAAGCTGGTGAACACTCCCACCACGGCCGCGACGAAGGCCACCGCCGCCGAGATCACCAGCATCCGCTCGAACCGGTCGGTGAGCAGGTAGGCGGTGGCGCCCGGGATGATCACCATGGCCACGACCAGGATGATCCCCACCGCCTGCAGAGCGACCACCACCGTCACCGACAGCAGCCCCAGCAGCAGGGTCTCCAACAGGCGCGGGTTGATACCGATGGCGTGCGCGTGGACCGGGTCGAAGGCGTACATGGTCAGGTCGCGGTGCTTGAACAAGACCACGGCCAGCACCACGCCGGCCAGGAGCAGCACCTGGAGGATGTCGCCGTCGGAGACCCCCAGGACGTTGCCGAACAGGATGTGCGTCAGGTCGGTCTGACTGGGTACCCGCGAGATCAGCACAAGGCCCAGCGCGAACATGGCGGTGAAGACGACACCGATCACCGCGTCCTCCTTGACCCGGGAGGTGCGGTTGACCACCCCGATCAGCGCCACCGAACCGGCCCCGAACACCAGGGCGCCCAACGCGAAGGGCATCCCGAACATGTACGAGAGCACCACCCCGGGCAGCACCGCGTGCGAGACCGCGTCACCCATCAGCGACCAGCCCACCAGGGTCATCCAGCACGACAGCACCGCGCACACCACGCCCGCCACCACGCTCACCAGCAGAGCGCGCTGGACGAACTCGAACTGCATCGGGACCGTGAACCACTCCACGAGCGCGATCAGGGCGTCCACGAGGCTCCCTCCTCGCTGGGGTGGATGCCGAACGCCTCGAGGAGGACGTCCGGTTCCAGTACTTCCTGGGGTGTGCCGTGTGCGATCACGCGGCGCTGCAACAGCACAGCCTCGTCGCACAGGGCCGGAACCTGGGCCAGGTCGTGGGTGGACACCAGCAGGGTGTGCCCGGCCAGACGCAACTGCAGGAGCAGATCGGTGATGGTGGCCTCCGAGCGCTTGTCCACCCCGGCGAAGGGCTCATCCAGGAGTAGTACGTCGGCCTCCTGGGCGATGGCGCGCGCGACGAAGGCGCGTTTGCGCTGGCCTCCGGAGAGCGCGCCGATCTGGCGGTCGGCGAGCTCGGTGAGGCCGGTTCGCTCCAAGGCGTGTTCGACGGCCTCGCGGTCGACGGGACGGGGTCTGCGCCTGCCCCACATACGGCCGTAGCGGCCCATCATGACCACGTCGCGAACGCGGACGGGGAAGGCCCAGTCCACCTGCTCGGACTGGGGGACGTAGGCGACCAGGCCCCTGCGGCGGGCGGCGGTGTTGCCCAGGCCCAGAATCCGGACCCGGCCGCGGTCGAGGGGGACCAGTCCGAGCACGGTCTTGAACAGGGTGGACTTGCCCGACCCGTTCATGCCGAGCAGGCCGCACACGCGGCCGTGCTCCACGGACAGGCTCACGTCGTCCAGGGCGAGGACGTCGCCGTAGCGGACGGTGGCCGCGTTGACCTCGATGGCCGCTGTCACATCGACTCCTTCCCTCAGTCGTCGTTCAGGCCGGTGACGATGGACTCCGCGTCGTGGCGGAGCAGGTCGAGGTAGGTGGGAACGGGGCCGTCGGCCTCGGACAGGGAGTCCACGTAGAGGGTCTCACCCATGACCGCGTCGGTCTCGCGGATCACGGACTGCTGTGCGCTGTCATTGACGGTGCTCTCGCAGAACACCGAGGGCACGTCGTTGTCCCTGACGAACTCGGAGACGTCGGCGATCTGCTGGGGGGTGCCCTCGCGCTCGGCGTTGACCGGCCACAGGTACTGTTCGACCAAATCGGCGTCGCGGGCCAGGTAGGAGAAGGCGCCCTCGCAGGTGACCAGGGCGCGCGAGGTTTCGGGGACCTCGGCGAGTTCTTCCTCCAGGAAGGCGCCGACCTCTGCGACCTCCTCCTTGTAGGCCTCGGCGGCCTCGGTGAACTCCTCCTCGCCCTCGGGGTCGAGTTCGGTGAGGGCGTCGCGGATGTTGTCGACGTAGACCAGGGCGTTGTCGGGAGACATCCAGGCGTGCGGGTTGGGTTCGCCCTCGAAGTCGCCGGAGGCCACGGGGATGGTGTCGATGCCCTCGGTCAGGACGGCGGTGGGGGCGTCCACGCGTTCGGTGAACTGCTGGAACCAGGCCTCCAGTCCCAGGCCGTTCTCCAGGATGAGGTCGGCGTCCTGACCGCGCACCAGGTCGTCGGGGGTGGGCTCGTAGCCGTGGATCTCGGCGCCGGGCCGGGTCAGCGAGGCGACGTCCACGCGGTCGGCGGCCACGTTCTCGGCCATGTCGGCGATGACGGTGAACGTGGTCAGGACGAGGGGGCGCCCGCCGTCGCTCTGGGTGGCGTCGGAGGGGGCGGAGCAGGCGGTGAGGGCGAGGACCATTCCGGCGGCGGGGAGCGCCGTCGACCAGGTCTTTGGGGAAAGCCCATCTCTAAAGTTCGGCACGCCTAACTTTTTATCACAACCGTGCCAAACTGCACATCCGGACTGTCGTCGCTTGGCGAAGTTGCCAGGAAGCTGACAGCGTGTCCAACGGCGAGAGCAGGTGGACGGATCGGGCCTGGTCTGCCGGCGATCCAGGGCGAGGTGCCCGGGAGAGTCACGCGGTTCGAGATGGCCTTCATGGAAGCAGGGTGTGAGGTACGGCGCCCCCTGATCGAAGCTCGCTCCTTTGCCTTCTAGGAGGCCAAGCCGATTCGGGCTTTCCCCTCCTTCAAGGGGCAGCGCAACTTCACCGGCTGGTGGTGGTCCGCGACCGCGAGTCCTTCGAGATGACCGCACAGGCCTGCCGCGATGTCGGCTGGGAGTACCGGCTCGTCCACGAGCACGATCCCGCCCTGGTGGCAAACTTGCGCTGGCTGTCGGGCTACCGCCATCCCCGTCACCGACTCCCCGCCATCACCCACCACTTCCCGGTCACCCTCGCCCAGACCGAGATCGGCGCCATAACCAACGGGACCCGCCGCTTCCGCCCCTCCTGGGCGGGCTCGACCTGGCTGGACACGTGGTCACGTTCGACGCCCTGCACACCGTCAAGGACCACCTGTCCTGGCTCGTCGACACCAAGAAGGCCCACTACGTCGCGGTGATCGAAACCAACCAGCCCACCGCCCACCGGCAGATCTCAGCCCTGCCGTGGGCCGGTGTCCTCATCGCCCACACCCCGCTCCGAGACAGGGCATGGCCGATGTGAGTCCCGCTCGATCAAGGTGATGGGCATCGCTGACAGCCTCGGCGGTACGGCCCTCCCCCACGCCAAGCTCGCAATCCGTATCCACCGCCACCGTCAGGAGAGGGGTAAGAAGCAGACACGCGAGACGGTCCACGCCCTGACCAGCCTGGACGCCCACCAGGTAACACCGGTCGAGTTGGCCGCTTACCTGCGGGGGCAATGGACGATCGAGAACACCAGCCACCACATCCGCGATGTCACGTTCGCTGAGGACGCCTCCACCGTCCACACCGGGAGCGCGCCACGCGCGATGGCCGCCTTCCGAAACCTGGCCACCGGCGTCCTCAAGACCCTCGGGGCGGACTGTATTGCCAAGGCAACCCGCGCGATCCGGGGCCAAGGATCTGAAAATAGAACAGGCGACGCTGTCCAACTGGTGTTCGTTCGGGAAGTTGCCCACCCCAGTTATAGGTTGCCGAGGCAACTTCGGTGGAGAGGGCGCCGACGACGGAAGCTTCTCGGGGGAAGGGGTTATACCTATGCCTTAGCTATGTCAGCGCTGTCAGGTCGAAGGTGCGCGGAGGGCCCGAGAGGGTAGCCTTCGCTTCGGCTCCGAAGCGGTCAAGGATCTCGACCTCTCCTGCCTCGATTCCGTCCAGGGCTAGTCGCACGAGGTAGTCCGGTTCGATCATCGGGTCCTCAGGGAGTGTGATTCCGGAAGCCTTCATGGCTTCTTTCAGGGTTTCGCTGGCCACGAGCCCGGGGACGAAGGCGGCCACGAGAGTTCCTTGGTCAGCCAACTCCACCCGCACACCGTTGGTGAGTCCCCACTGCGCGGATTTGGCGGCGGCGAGGGCGGTGTTGCTCTCGACGGTAGTCCAAGCCACCGCTGCCAGGACGTTGAGGATAGCGCCGCCACCGTTGCTGGCGAGCACGGGGGCAAAAGCTCGGATCATGGAAAGCGTGCCGAAGTAGTGCGATTCCATGAGCTGCCGGACTACATTGAGGTCTCCGCTGACGAGGTTTCCCATGCCCATGTAGGCGCCGTTGTTGATCAGCAGGTCGACGTCGGTGGCGACCTCGGCGGCGGCTTCGATGGACGTCTGGTCGGTGATATCGGTGTGGAGCACTTCGGCGCCAGGGATATCGACTAGCTCCGGGCGGCGGGCCGTGGCATAGACCTTCGCCCCGCGGCGCAGGAGTTCGATGGCGAAGTGGCGGCCCATCCCGCTATTGGTGCCGGTGACGAGGGCTGTGGATCCTTGTAGCTGCATGGGTTCCTTATCTGGTCTGGGCTTGCGGGCTGCCCTGCGAAGCAGATCATGACCGATCGGTCATCTTAAGCCGACAGTGGATCACAAGATGACCGGCTGGTCAACTTGTTAGGATGGTGCGTATGACCCTGTCTGCCCGTTCGCTGCGCTCAGACGCGGCGCGCAACCGAGAACTGCTCCTCGCTGCCGCAGAGGAGGAGTTCGCCAAGCGGGGAATGGATGCCTCGATCGCGGATGTCGCTCGCCGTGCGGGCGTGGCGAAGGGGACCGTCTTTCGACACTTCGCCACGAAGGAGGAACTGGTCGCCGTGGTCGTCGGCGGTCATTTCGCCTCGCTCAGCGCCGTCGCGGGAGAGCTGCGTGAATCCGCTGATCCCACGGGTGCGTTGCTGGAGTTCCTGACTGTGGCGGCAGAACAGTTGCAGCACCAGGATCTTGTGTTCTTGCAGGAGGTCACGGAAGGAGATCCAAGAGTGACCGAGTGCCGGAATCAGCTGCATGCGGGGACCAAGGCGTTGGTCGACCGTGCCCAGGAAGCCGGTGGAATCCGTTCTGACGTCACTGGGTCCGATATCCTTCTGATTCTCTGCGCTCTCGTTCACACGATCGGTCTCCGGACGGAACAAACTCCAGATTCATGGCGGCGTCACCTCATCATCCTCTTCGACGGGCTGCGGCCCCAGGGTGCTTCTCCGTTGCCGGGCCCGGCGCCGGAACAGCTCTGATGACCATGTGGGAGGGGGCGCTGACGCGAGGAGGGCTGGCACGGTCTTGAGAATCTCGTTAGCCCTGACCTGAATAGCTCACGGTTCTCACATGCGAGGCCACCAAATACGGGCGGAGTTCTCTCGTGTAGTGGTGACCGCTTCACGCATACTTCCCCGCCACACAGGACCGTGCCCCGGCCAGGGCTCGTTCAAGTTCCCGGGAGGTCGGGTTCGTAGCCGATCCCGAAGAACGGCAGAGTGTGTTCGGGCAGGTCCCGGATCGCGCGGGTCGTCTTGGCAATATCGTCCGCCCCGAGGGTCTTGAGGACGCCGATGGCCAGGTTTCGGAAGGTGGCCGTCACCGAGTACCGGGCGGCGGTACTTCGAACACCACACGAGGTGGAGTCCGAGGTCGTTCACGCCACCGGAGAACCGGCGAACCTTTGTTGAAGAACCTGCCAACTTGATTGAGCAGTACGCCACCCCACGTCAGGGCTCCGATCTGTCAGTTAGCAGGTCAGAGCCCTTCGTCGCTGACGACTTCGATGAGCGCCGACACGGACGACGAATTCCGGGTCTTGCAGCAGTTACAGGTGTTGCAGTCATGGCTGCAACAACTGTAATATGACCTCATGAGTGAACCGACCGAAGCTGAACTGGCCTTCGTGGACGAGGTCGCGGTGTTCTTCGAGCGCGAGGGACTCCCCCTGATCTCCGGACGGGTCATCGGCTGGCTGCTGATCAGCGACCCGCCCGAGCAGAGCGCCGCCCGCCTGGCCGAGGTGCTCCAGGTCAGCCGGAGTTCCATCAGCACCGCCACCCGCATGCTCACCCCCAGCGGCCTGGTCGAAGGGGTGCGTAAACGCGGCGAACGACAGGAGTACTTCCGCATCGCCGCCGACGGCTGGAGCCGCATGCTGGAGCGCCGCTACTCCCTGGCCACCAGCTTCCGCCAGGTCACCGAGCGCGGTCTCAAGGTCATGGAGGACGCCTCCCCTGAACGCCGCGAGCGACTGGCCAACGTCCACGAGCTCTACGGGTTCCTGGAGACCGAACTGCCCGCCATGCTCCAGCGCTGGCGGGACCAACGAGAGGACGACCGTTGACCACCGACACCGGATTCAACCGCGAACACGTCCCGATGCCCGAGGGCCGGCTCAGCGTCATCGTCGAGGGCCCCGCACAGGCCCCGCCGGTGCTGTTGCTCAGCGGAGCCGGGGTGGACAGCGCCACCCTGAGCTGGCGCCACCTCATCCCCGACCTGGCCAAGGACCACCGGGTCGTCGCCCTGGACTGGCCCAAGCAAGGCAGGAGCACCCCGTGGGAGGGCGTGGCCGACCACCCGGTCCTCCAACGCTGTGTGATCGGGGCCCTGGACCACTACGGCATCGAACGGGCCGCCGTCGTGGGCCTGTCCCAGGGCGGGGCCCTGACCCTGGCCACCGCCATCGACCACCCCGACCGGGTGGAGCGGATCGTGCCCATAGCCCCTGCGGGCACTCTGACCTTCCCGCCCGTGGCCCACCAGTTCCTGTGGCTCAGCGCCAAGAGCCGCCTGCTCAACACCACACTGCCCGAGATGATGTTCAGCAGTCGGCGCCGGGTGGAGGCCTTCCTCTCCAGGGGGCTCTTCCCCACCCCCGCACCCGATCAGGAACAGGTCATCGACGAGCTCATGGTGGAGGTGGAGGCCAACGGCGCCAGCTCCTCGGACTGGCAGAACAACTCGATCGGCTTCTGGCGCATGAACGTGGACCTGCGTCCGCGTCTGGGCCAGATCAGCTGCCCCGCACTGTTCATCCAGGGCGACAAGGACGTCGGTGTGCGACCCATGAACACCGTTAGAGCTGCCAAGGCGGTCCCCGGGGCCCGGATCGAGCTGCTCGCCGGACACGGTCACTGGCCCAACCGCCAGTCCCCCGAAAAGGTCAACCGCCTGGTGCGCGACTTCCTCACCGAACCCAGCTCCTGACGCCGCGGCCCCGGTCCGCGGCCACCCCCAACAGAGCGCAACAATCCCGTTCCGGGCAGGACAAACACCTACCCGGTGCGCACCAAGAGCTCTAGAATCGCCACACAGTTCACTCCGAGTGGGGGCGGGACCCGCGACCCGCCGCGCACACCGAAGTTGACGTTCGCGGGCCGTCACGGCCCTCATCGCCCAGGGGGTCCTATGGAGGCTGAGACACACCGGATGCTGGGCGACCGCTACCAGCTGCTGACGGAGATCGGCCGGGGCGGCATGGGCCGGGTGTGGCGGGCCCACGACATCCAACTCAACCGGACGGTAGCGATCAAGGAGATCCTGCTGAGTCCGGGACTGGACGACGACGAGCGCGCCCGCACCGCCGACCGCGCCAGGCGAGAGGCACAGGCCACCGCCATGGGCCAGCACCCCAACATCGTCACCGTCCACGACATCGTCGAGGACGACGGGCGCCCGTGGATCGTCATGGAGCTGCTCAGCGGCACCTCGCTGCACGCCCTCGTGGCGGACCAGGGGCCACGCCGCCCCGACCAGGCCGCCTCCCTGGGCCTGGACCTGATCAGCGCGCTGGAGACCGCGCATGCGCAGGGGATCACCCACCGCGACGTCAAACCCGAGAACGTCATGGTCACCGAGACCGGCAGGGTGGTACTCACCGATTTCGGCATCGCCACCATCGCCGACAACACCGGGGTCACCCAGACGGCGGGTGTGGTGGGCTCGCCCGCCTACCTGGCCCCCGAACGGCTGGCCATGAGCCCGGCCACCCCCGCAAGCGACCTCTGGTCCCTGGGCGCGACCCTTTACCACACCGCCACCGGCACCTCCCCGTTCCACCGACCCGGCATCCCCGCGACCCTGCACGCCATCACCACCGCCGAACCGGAACAGACACTGCCCGGCCCTCTGGGAGAGGCGATTCAGGGGCTGCTGGCCAAGAACCCGGACCAACGCACCAGCGCCGAGCACTGCCGGGAACTGCTCACCGCAGCCGCCTCCGGCGCCGCGGCGACACCGTCCGCGCCCACCGCCCACCTGCCCGGCGGGGTCCCCATCCCGGGGCCGACCTCCACCACCGAGAACGTCGCCGAGGCGCCCACCACCGCCTACACCCTGGCTCAGACCGGCAGGGCAACGCCCCATCCCGCCACGGCCCCGAACCCGCCGTTCCCGCCGGAGGCGACCCCGTACCCACCGGCGGGAGCCGCGCAGGCGGCCGAGCGCACCGGCGGGCTGTCCTGGCCCCTGGTGGTGCTGACCCTGGGGCTGGCCTCGATCCTCGTGGTGGCGGGCCTCCTCGTGTACTCCCCCTGGGACAGCGGTCCCGACACGGCCCTGATCGGAAGCGAGGACCCCGGGGCGGGCGCCGCGGAAGAACAAGACCCCGCGGAGGAAACAGAGGAACAGGACACGGCTCCTGGGGAGGCCGAAGGGGAACCGGCAGACGGCGAGGCCGCCGACTCCGAACCGGCCGAGGAAGACACCGACCCCTCCGAGCCGGGCATGACCTGGACCCGGGACGCCGAGGGGTTCGCGGTCCTGGTACCCGAGGGCTGGACCCGCAGGGCCGAGGGCAGCGGGGTCTTCTACGACGCCCCCGACGGCACGAGCTACCTGCAGATCGACCTGGCCGCCCACCCCACGGACGACGAGTACGAGCACGTACAGGGCCAGCACGAGGGCGCCCCCTCCCGGATGGGCGGCTACGACCTGGTCCGCATCGACGACGTCACCGGCCAGACCGGCTTCCACTCCGCCGCCGACTGGGAGTTCACGTGGGTCCAAGACGGAACCGACCGCCACGTGCTGGCCCGCAACATCACCGTCGCACCGGGGGCGCACTACACGGTCGCCTGGGCCACCGACGCTACTGACTGGGCCGACCAGGGCGCTTGGCGCACGGCCGCCCTGGAGTCCTTCGACCCCGCCTGAACCCGGATCCGATCGGCCAGGTCCCGGCTGCAACGAGAGCAGCACCACGAACCAGCCGTTCCGGCCTCGCGGGCCCCCGAGCCCGGGTAACCTCGACCCGACCCCAACGGCAGCAGGAGGATACGTGGTGGCCCACGCCTGGACCGCGATCGACTTCGAGACCGCCAACCAGGACCGCGGCAGCGCCTGCGCGGTCGGACTGGTACGCGTGGTCGACGGCGAGGTCGTGGACCGGTACACCACCCTGATCCGTCCCCCCGAGCCGGTCGCCTACTTCTCCCGGCACAACACCGCCGTGCACGGCATCACCGCCGCCGACGTCGCCGACGCCCCCGGTTGGGAGTCCGTGCGACCCCGCATCCTGGAGTTCGCCGACGGGGGCGCCCTGGTCGCCCACAACGCCGCCTTCGACATGGGCGTGCTCCGCCAGGCCTGCGGCCACACCGGGCTGGACCTGCCCGCCCTGGACTACGCCTGCACCCTGGCGCTGTCCCGCCGGACCTGGGACCTGCCCGACCACCGCCTGCCCACGGTGTGCGCGCACATCGGCCACCAGGTCACCCACCACCACCGGGCCGACGCCGACGCCGAAGCCGCCGCGCGCATCATGATCGCCGCCATGGACCGCTACGGCACCAGCTCACTGCCCGAACTCTCCCGCGCCTCGCGTATGCGCCTGGGCCGCCTGGAAGCGGTCGCGGCCCGCCTGGTTGCGACCGCGCCGACCACCGCGCCCACCGCGTCGCCCATGGAGGACCGCTACGGCCGCTGGCAGCGCGTCGCCCAGACGCCCCTGCCCGCACCCTCCCCCGACGCCGATCCCGCCGGTCCGCTCTACGGCCGCACGGTGTGCGTTTCGGGTGACCCGCAGGCGATGGACAAACCCGAGATGTGGAAGCGCGTCGCCGAGGCCGGCGGCACCCCCGCCAAGAACGTCACCAAGAAGACCGACGTCCTGGTCGTGTGCGGTAGCGACCACGGCGGCAAGACCTCCAAACACCGCCAGGCCGAGGCCTACATGGCCAAGGGCCAGCGCATCGACATCATCACCGAGGCCGAACTCATGGCCCGCCTGGGTATGGCATCGGCCTGACGCCCGTGACTGGTCCTCCGAGGCCCCACGCTCCTTACCAACAGCCCTACCGGTGGGGCTCGTCGGCGAGGGCTTCGGCGAGCATCCGATGCCCCTGCTGCTCGAACCGGTCGTCGCCGGCGTGATAGGCCCAGATCGCGGTACCGATCGCCTCGCGGATCCGGTTGCGCTGCCAAGCCGCCTGTTCCCGCGGATCTGCTCCGTAGCCTTCGAAGAAGGCGGCTTCGAGCGAGGCGTCGGAACGGAACTGCTGCGCGGACAGCCGGGCCAGATCGGTCAACGCCGGGCGGAGGTCGGCACGGCCGAAGTCGATCACGCTGACCGTTTCCTCGTGGATGAGCCAGTTGCGGGGCTGCCAGTCACCATGGGTGGGCACCAACCTGCTCGGCGGGGTCGGCCACGACTCCACCATGCAACGGAGCCGCGAGACCAGGTCGGGGGCTATCCGGTGTGGCCGGTCCAGCCACCGCAGCGCCTTCTCCTGCTCCCGCGCCTCGAATTCGCGGTCGTCGACACTCTCCTGCTCGTGCAGCCTGGCGAGCAGTTCGCCAGCCTGCCGATAGGTGTGTGGTTCGCGCTCATGGTCGGTTCCCTCGACCAGCCTGCCGGGCAGGTACCGGGTCACGAGGAGCTGTGCGTCACCATCGGCCTTCACGAGCTCGGGAGCGCGACCGATCGAGGTCCAGGGCCGCAGCCACCTGTGGTGGGCGCGAATCTCCCGGGCGAGGTGGCGGTCGTTCTCGTCACCGGCTTTGACGATGAAGCGCTCTGCCTCGCGGCGCAGCTCGAGCACCGTCGTGCCGACGAGTCCCCAGCTGTGGTCGACGACCACCTCGGCAGCGGGCAGCCATGCACGGACGAGCTGCTGCTGGCGGAGGGAGAGCCCGTCGAACCGATCCTTCACGGATTCAGATTAAGCCATGCTCGCCCACCGCCATCGTCACCCCGTGGTCCTCGATCAGCGGCGGGGCGAGCGCGCCAAGGAGTGCAGCCACCCCGGCCAACCCCAGCGCCAGCGCCGCGACAGCGGTCCGAAACCGTCGCTCGGTCCTGGGCTTGCGGACCGACCACCATGCGGCCAGAGCACACGCCACGGCCCCGGCCAGGGACATCACCGCCCACCGCAGCACCCAGTACTGCCACACGCCCTGTTCGATCGGCCCGTAACCGCCGGTGTCGCCCATACTGGCGATCAACTGCAGCGCCAGCCCCACCAAAGCCAGGACCGCGAGTCCGGCGACCGCCCGGTGCCGCGGCACCCCGCCCCAGCGGAGCAGGGGCAGGGTCGCGGCCCACACCAGGCCCAGGAAAACCATCGAGAACGGCCACATCCACGGCACGAGCAGGGTGAGGGTGAGCAGGCTCCACCCGCTCTCGGCCGGGTTCAGCGCGGGCAACCACATCAGCGAAGGCACGGCTGCGCCCACTGCCGCCGCGGTGACGGTTGCCCGGCACAGCGGGGGCCGGTCGGTCGCTTGGCCGGAGGAGGGCGAGGGGGGCGTTGAGAGTTGCATTGCCTCGATTGAACCCCATCCCCGACCGCTCGGCGCCCCCGCGCGCTGATCCGGGCGTGCGAGCTGTTCGGGGTTCCCTCAGCCACCCTCCACCCCGGTCAACACACAGCACTACGGCCGCAGGCCGCCGTTGAAGAGCCAGGCACTCAGGTCGGTTCGCCCTAGAGAAATAATCAGGGGAGTTCGCCGATTCCCCCCACACCGGCCCACCTGTTTCGCTAACGTCTTTCTCGAACGTGTGAACGAGACACCGGGAGGGGGTGGGACCCGTGGCCGAGACCGCCCCACACCAGGACGAACAACAAGCAGAAGGCAAGAACAAGCCCAAGACGCGGGGGTTTCAGCCCCGCCCCGGGCACGTGGTTCAGGCCTTCACCTTCGCTCTGGACCCGGGGGCCGAGGCCGAGCAGCGGTTGCGCTCGCACTGCGGAGGGGCCCGGACGGCCTTCAACTGGGCCCGCGACCACGTCCTGGCCACCTGGGACCAACGTAAGGCCGAGGCCTCCTACGGGGTTGCTGAGTCCGAGCGCACCCCGTGGCGGTCCTGGTCGCTGCCCAGCCTGCGGCGGGCCTTCAACGCCGCAAAGAGGCAGGATCCCCGGTCCGCCTCCTGGTGGGCCGACAACTCCAAGGAGGCCTACAACACCGGCCTAGCAGGCGCCGCGGCCGGCTTCGACGGCTATGCCGCCTCCAAGCGGGGCGATCGCAAGGGTCCGAGGGTGGGGGTACCGCGGCCCAAGTCCAAGCACCGGGCGCCGCTCTCCTGCCGCTTCACCACCGGCACCATCCGGTGCGAAGACACCCGGCGCCACGTCAGGCTGCCGGTGGTGGGGCGGGTGCGCACCCATGAGTCCACCCGCAAACTCCACCGCCGCCTGGCCAACGGCACCGCGCGTATCCTCTCGGCCACGGTCTCGCACCGGCGGGGGCGGTGGCAGGTGGCCTTCCAGGTCGAGATCGAGCGCGCCCCCACCACTCCGGCCCGCCTGGAGGGGGTGGCCGGGGTGGACCTGGGGGTCAAGTCCCTGGCGGTGGTCGCCGACAACGACGGGCGGGTGTGGCAGGTGGCCAACCCCCGCCACCTGGAGGGGGCACTGACCGACCTGCGCCGGGCCTCGCGGAGGGTGTCGCGGCGCCAGGGCCCGGACCGGCGCACCGGGCGCCCTCCCTCGAAGCGGTGGGTCAAGGCCAACCGGGCCCGCAACAGGGTGCACCACCGGGTGGCGAATGTGCGCACTGATGCGCTGCACCACCTGACCACCAGTGTGGCGCGCGAGTACGGCACTCTGGTGGTGGAGGATCTGAACGTGGCCGGGATGGTGAAGAACCGGCGTCTGGCCCGGCGTATCGCTGATGCGGGGTTCGGGCAGATCCGCCGCCAACTGGACTACAAAACCACCTGGAATGGCGGCCGCTTGGTGGTGGCCGACCGGTGGTTCGCCAGTAGTAAGACCTGCTCGGGGTGCGGGGCGACGAAAGCCAAGTTGGCGGTGCACGTGCGGGTGTTCGACTGCGATGAGTGTCCCCTGGTGTTGGACCGGGATGTGAACGCAGCGCGCAACCTCGCCGCCTTGGCGGCGCAGGTGGGCAGTACCGGTACCGGAGTGGCCGGAGACCGGGGGCGAGGGCTCTGAAGGCCCGTGGAGCCGACCGTAGGACCCGCACTACCCGCACCCGCCGCGGGGCGGGTGCGGGGCGGGCCGGTGGCGCAAGACCGCGAAGGCGGAAGGAATCGGGACACCGTCGTCAGGACACCCAACCCAGGTTGTGGTGACACCGTCACGGACCTTTCGTACAGAAACGCACGGAATGCTGATGTTTGCCTAAGACATCAGCAACGGTTCGGTGAGAGCCCGCCCCTGACCGGCGAGGTCTCGCTCGAGACGCTGACCGACGCCGTCGCGGAGTTCATCGGCGAGCAGGGCCTTGAAGGCGTCGCCACGGCCGGACACTCGATGGGTGCACGGATGGTGCTCGAGCTGGCCCGTCGCGGGGTCGGCGGCGATACCGTCGCCCTGGGGCCCGGCGGCTTCTGGAACGACCGCGAGCGCGCCGCCTTCGGTGCCACCCTGCGGCCGTCGATCGCTCTGGTCCGAGCGCTGCGCGGGGCGCTGCCGACCCTGGTGGGCAACCCCGTGAGCAGGACGGCGCTGCTGGCCCAGCTGTCGGCTCGGCCCTGGGACCTGTCACCGGAGACAGTGTCGCCCGACCTGCGCGGCCTGGCGGATGCTCCGTCGACCACGGCGGCCCTGGACGCGTTGACCCGGGGCCCCGATCAACGGGGAGCTGCTCGGGGCACCGTTCCCGGGCGGGTCACGTTGGGGTGGGGCGCCAGGACTTGGTCACCGTGCCCAAGCAGGCTGTTCGCGCACGGGGCCGGTTCCCGGACGCGCACCTGCACTGGTTCCGGCGGTGCGGCCACTACCCGCAGTGGGACCGGCCGGAGGCGACGGTCAGCCTCGTGCTAAGCGGCACGGACTGAGGCCGTTTCCCATGAGGGCCCAGCTGGGCGGAGGCCCCGGCCTCCGACCTGTGAGGGAACGGAGGGTTCGGGCTTCTCTCTGACCTGGGTCTCGACACCTCTGGCGGGAGGAGGTAGCTTTGCCGTAGTCTGGAAAGCGCTTTCACGAGAAAGGTGGACTCGATCCATGAGAGATCACGTGCTGGGCGTCGCCATGAACGGCGTCACCGGCCGCATGGGGTACAGACAGCATCTGACCAGGTCAGTGCTGGCGATTCGGGATGCTGGAGGGGTCGAACTCCCCGACGGTTCCCGGGTCGTACCCGAACCGGTTCTGGTGGGCCGTTCGGAGCACAAACTGCGCGCCATCGCAGAGCAGCACGGCATCGAGCGCTGGACCACCGACCTGGACTCGGTGCTGTCCGATGACGATGTCCCCCTCTACTTCGACGCCCAGATCACGCACGCCAGGGAGGCCGCCGTCCGGTCGGCGATCGCCGCCGGCAAGCACATCTACGTCGAAAAACCCACCGCCGGCACACTGGACGCCGCCCTTGAGCTGGCCAAGCTCGCCGAGCGGGCCGGCGTGCGCAACGGCGTGGTCCAGGACAAGCTCTTCCTTCCGGGCCTGATCAAACTCCACCGCCTCCTGGACAGCGGCTTCTTCGGAAAAGTTCTTTCCATCCGCGGCGAGTTCGGTTACTGGGTCTTCGAGGGCGACTGGCAGCCCGCCCAACGGCCCAGCTGGAACTACCGGGCCGAGGACGGGGGCGGGATCGTGCTGGACATGTTCCCCCACTGGCACTACGTCCTCGAGCACCTCTTCGGCCCGGTGCGCACGGTCACCGCACGCACCGCCACCCACATCCCCCGGCGCTGGGACGAGCACGACGAGCCCTACGACGCCACCGCCGATGACGCCGCCTACGGCATCTTCGACGTCGGCGACGGGATCATCGCCCAGATCAACTCCTCCTGGAGCGTGCGGGTCAACCGTGACGAGCTGGTCGAGTTCCAGGTGGACGGCACCCACGGCAGTGCTGTGGCCGGGCTCCGCGACTGCCATGTCCAGCACCGCAGCGCGACCCCCAAGGCGAGCTGGGACCCCGACGCCGTCGACCCCGTGCGCCACCGCCAGGGCTGGACCGCCGTCCCCGACAACGGCGACTTCCCCAACGGCTTCCGCGCCCAGTGGGAGGAGTACCTGCGCCACGTCGTCCTGGGCACCCCCTTCCACCACGATCTGCTCTCCGGAGCGCGGGGCATCCAGATGGCTGAAGCCGGCCTGCACTCCGCGCGCACCGGCCGTACCGTCGAACTCGGTGAGGTCTCCACGTCGTGAACACCCTGAACCTGCCCTCCGGTGAGGGCACCACCGTCCCCTTCACCCTCAGCGGGGCGGCGGCCGACATCGCGCCGCGGCCCCCGGCCAAGTGTCGGACCGCCTACGCGGCCGCCCACGTGGTCGCCGATCCCCAGCGCCCCAACGCGCCCGGTGCCCCCGCACAACTGGACTGGGAGGCGACCCTGGCCTTCCGCCACCACCTGTGGGACCAAGGACTGGGCGTGGCCGAAGCGATGGACACCGCGCAGCGCGGCATGGGCTTGGACTGGGCCGCCACCGCCGAGCTGATCCGCCGCACCGGGGCTGAGGCCCGCAGCCGCGGGGCCCTCCTCGCCTGCGGGGTCAACACCGACCAACTCGGGTCTTCGCAGGCCGATTTGGAAAGCGTTATCACCGCCTATCACGAACAGCTGGAGGTGGTCCAGGAGTCCGGAGCCACCGCCATCATGATGGCCTCACGCGCCCTGGCCGCGGCCGCGGAGGGCCCCAAGGACTACACCCGCGTCTACTCCGCGGTCCTGGAGCGCGCCGAGCGCCCGGTCATCCTGCACTGGCTGGGCACGGCCTTCGACCCGGCGCTCGCCGGGTACTGGGGCTACGACACCCCCGGGGAGGCAGTGGAGCCGGTCGCCGAGCTCATCGCCGCGCACGCCGACCGTGTCGACGGCATCAAGGTCTCCCTGCTCGACACCGAACTGGAGATCCGCCTGCGGCGCCTGCTCCCGGACGGGGTCCGCCTCTACACCGGGGACGACTTCCACTACCCGGAGCTCGTCCTGGGCGACGACCGCGGCTACTCGGACGCACTCCTCGGGGTCTTCGCCGCCATCGCCCCGGCCGCCGCCCGGGCCCTGGCGGCCCTGGACCAGCAGGACACCGACGGCTACCTCGCCCAGATGGAGCCCACCGTGCCCTTGGCACGCCACCTGTTCTCCGTGCCCACCTACTACTACAAGACCGGTATCGCCTTCCTGGCCTGGCTGAACGGCCACCAGCAAGGCTTCCACATGGTGGGCGGACTGCACAGCGCCCGCGACCTACCGCACCTGGCGCACACCCTGCGCCTGGCCGACGCGGCCGGGGTGCTGTCCGACCCCGACCTGGCGGCCGACCGCATGCGGTCCCTACTGCGCGTCTCGGGGGTGCCCCAGTGAGCACAGCCGAATCCCGTACCCGCGCGGGCACGGTCCCCGCACCGGTGGACGTGCCCTCCAACCGGAGAGCGCGGATCGACACCCCGGCGCCCGGTGACCCCCGTTTGGCTCGCCTGTCGCTCAACCAGGCCACCGTGAAGCGGTGGACCCTCACCCAGGCCGTGGACGGGTGCCTGCGCGCTGGGATACCCGCCGTGGGCCTGTGGCGCGAACACGTCCACGAGGCCGGTCTGGAACACTCCGCGCGCCTGGTCCGCCAGGCGGGACTACGAGTGTCCTCCTACTGCCGAGGCGGGTTCCTGTCCGACCCGGCCCGGACCGACGCCCTGGACGACAACCGGCGCGCCATCGACGAGGCCGCCGAACTGGGCGCCCCGGTACTGGTCATGGTCGTGGGCGGGCTGCCCGAGGGAGACCGGGACCTGAACGGCGCCCGGGGGCGGGTCCAGGAGGGAATCGCCGCCCTGGCCCCCTACGCGGCCGAGCGCGGTGTACAGCTCGGCCTCGAACCCCTGCACCCGCTCTTCTGCGCTGACCGCGCGGTGCTGTCCACCCTCGGACAGGCGCTGGACATGGCCGAGCCCTTCGCCGCGGAGACCGTGGGCGTGGTCGTGGACACCTATCACGTCTGGTGGGACCCGGCGGTGTACGAGCAGATCGCCCGTGCCGGGGCGGCGGGCCGTATCGCCTCCTTCCAGGTCTGTGACTGGATCACCCCGCTGCCCGCTGAGGCCCTGCTGGGCCGGGGCATGGTCGGTGACGGCCACATCGACGTGCGTTCGCTGCACCGGGTGGCCCTGGCCGCCGGTTACGGGGGCGACGTGGAGTGGGAGGTCTTCAACGAGGACGTGTGGTCGGCCGACGGTGACGAGGTCGTCGCCACGATGGCCCGCCGCCACGCGGAGTACGTCCTGTGAGGGTGACCGGCGTGCGGGCTCGGGCCCACCGGCTGCCCCTGCACAGGGCCTGGGACGGCGGGGTCGACCGCAACGACATCGTCGTGGTCCGGGTGAGCACCGATGAAGGAACGGTCGGCACGGGCTTCTCCTGGACCCCCCTGATCGGGGCGCGGGCGGTCGAGGCGTTGGTCAACGACGACCTGGCCCCGGCGCTGGTGGGTCGCGAGGCCCACCCCGGCCTGTGGGACGAGGCGCTTTGGCACCTGCGCGAGGCGGGCACGACCGGGCTGACCCGGATGGCCCTGGCCGGGGTCGACATCGCCCTGTGGGACCTGCAGGCGCGCTCGCTGGGTGTGTCCTTGGTCGGGCTGCTGGGCCGGCGGCGGGAACGGGTCGCCACCTACGGCAGCGGTGTGAACCTGGACTACGCGCTCCCGGACCTGCTGGAGCAGGTCCGGGGGTGGGTGGAGCAGGGTCACCGCGCCGTGAAGATCAAGGTGGGCTCGGACGCGGCCGACCGCGACGTGGAACGGGTGGGTGCGGTGCGCGACCTCCTGGGCACCGAGCGGCTGCTGATGATCGACGCCAACCAGCGGTGGGACGTGCCGCGCGCTGCCCGGGCGCTGGCACAGCTGGCGCCCTTCGATGCGCACTTCGTGGAGGAGCCTTTGCCCGCCTCGGACCTGGCCGCCCATGTGCGCCTGCGCGGCCGTACGGAAGTGCCGTTCGCGCTGGGTGAGAACCTGCGCTCGGTGGCGGAGTTCGAACGGTTCGTGGACGAGGGCGTGTGCGACGTGGCCCAGCCGAACGTCGTGCGGGTCGGGGGCATCACCCCGTTCCTGCGGATTGCCGAGGCGGTGGCCGGGCGCGGGGTGCCCGTGGCGCCCCACTTGCTGCCGGAGCTGTCCGGTCAGCTGGCCCTGTGCCTGCCCGAGGTCGCCATGGTCGAGGACATCGACCACGCCTCCTTCGCCGCTCTGGGTGCTTTGGCCGCGCCCAGCGGGGTGGAATTGGCGGGCGGCCACCTGTCCGCCGATACCGGACCCGGCCACGGGTTGGTGTTCGCGGACACGCTCGCCCCGCTCCCCTAGCACGCGTTGGCGGGCGAGAGGTGGCGTCGGTTGCGTGAGGAACTGCCGCCACCGTGCGGCCGGACACGGTGTCCGGCCGCACCGCGTGGGGGCACGAGGGTCGCCACGGTGGCGGTATCCGGTGAGGCGGCGTGGTCAGCCCCGGGGCGGGGCCGTGCTCTCCCGTCCCATCACCGAGCCTTCCACGTGCACCACGCGCGGCTCGCCCCGGTAGTCGCTGTCCAGGGCCAGTGCGGCGGCGCGCTCGCCCATCTCCTCCAGGGGCAGGCGCACGGTGGTCAGGGAGGGGGTGAGGTCCCGCAGAGTGGGAATGTCGTCGAAGCCCGCAACGGACAGGTCGTCAGGGACGGACTTGCCCATGTTGCGGAGTGCGGCGATGGCGCCTGTGGCCATGACGTCGTTGACGGCGAACAGGCAGGTGGCGTCGGTGCCCAGGGTCATCAGGCGCTGGGTGGACTCGTAGCCGCCGTCGCGGGTGAAGTCGCCGTGCACCACGTTGTGGTGGGCGAGTTCGAGCCCGGCTGACGAGAGCGCCGAGTGGAAGCCGTCCAGTCGCTCGCGTGCGGTCCGCAGGTTGGCGGGGCCGGCCAGGATGGCGAAGTTGCGGTGGCCCTGGGCGATGAGGTGCTGCGCGAGGGCGGCGGCCCCGGCGTGGTTGTCCGGGGTGACGGTGTCCGCGGGCAGGGTGGCCTGAGAGACCAGGGCGACCCGTCCGCCCTGGCGGCCGAACGCCTCGATCTCCGCGGCCAGGCGGGTGTCGCTGGTCTCGCCGATGGATCGGGAACCGGCGATCACGATCGCCTTGGCCCGATGCGCGCGCAGCGCGGAGATGATGCGCGTCTCCGCCTGTGGTGAGCGGTTGGTGGTACCCAGGACGAGGACCAGCCCCAGTTCCTCGGCGTACCGGGTCACGCCGGCGGCGATCTGCGAGAAGTAGGGGTCGGCGATGTCGTGTACGACCAGGCCCATCAGTGAACTGCTGTTGCGCGCGAGGGTCTGGGCGGAGGCGTTGGCCAGGTAGCCGAGTTCGTGGGCGCTGGCCTCGACCTTCTCCCGTAGCCTTTGGCTCACCTGACGCGTGCTGCCGTTGATCACACGCGAGGCCGTCGCCAAGGAGACTCCGGCGTGTTCGGCGACCTGCTCCAGAGTCACGTAACCGGGATCCACTCCCTTGCCCCTCCTGCCTCCGCTGGGAAAACTCTTTCCTAGCGTAGCGGAGGTGCGGGGTTGTCCCCGCGTACCCATCTACGCCTGCTCCGCGGGGCGGAGATGGTCGCGCCAGGTGCGCTCCGGCCTCCAACCCAGGTCGCGGTAGGCGCGCTCTGAGGAGAACACCGCGCGCCCGTCGGCCAGTACCGAGGCGTGCTCGGAGGTGGCGGGGTGCAGGCGCGCCAGGTGGGCGTCGACCGGTTCACGGGAGAGGGGATCGGGGGCGACGGCGTTGTAGACCGTGCCGCTGGGGACGCGCTCGGGTTTCTCCACGGCCAGGGCGAAGAGTTCGGCGACGTCGTGGGCGTCGACGTAGTTGAAGAGGGAGCCGGCGGCCAGGGAGGGGTCGTCCAGGCGCTCCTGGATGGTGTGTCCCTGCTGGGTGGGGGCGCCCTGCCATTCCTCGGGGGCCACCACGTAGCCGGGGCGGATGGCCGACAGCACACAGGTGTCGCAGGAGCGTGCCAGTGCGCGCACGGTCTCCTCCACCACCGCCTTGCTCAGCCCGTAGGCGTGCCAGGGCGCTACGGGGTGGTCCTCGTCCAGGGGCAGGTACCGGGGGGACCAGGAGGGGGTGTTGTACCCGTAGACGGTGGGGCTGGACGCGGCGACTGCGCTGCGGGCGCCGGCCGCCGCAGCGGAGGCGAGTACTTCCCAGGCCAGGGAGGTGTTCACCCGCAGGGTTTCGGCGTCGGGGCGGACGAAGGGGACGGCGATCCCCGCCAGGTGGACGACCGCCTCCGGGTTGGTGCGGGCGAACAGCTCCGCCCGTGCCCCGGTGTCGAGCAGGTCGCAGACGGCGGTCGGAACGCCCTCGGGTTGCGGATGTTCCATGAGATCCACAGAGGTCGTCTCGTGTCCGCGCGCGGCCAGTACGGCCACGACGCTGCGCCCCAGCCGTCCGGATCCTCCGGTGACGAGCACGCGCATGAGTGCGGTTCCTTTCCAGTCCCCCAGGGGTGGGGCGTTCTTCTCTTGGTCGTGGTTGGTCAGGCCGCGTTCGCGACGGCTTCGGCCAGTGCTTCGTGGTCGGCTACCGGGCCGTCGGTGACGGCGGTGCGCAGGACCAGCTCGAGGGTCTGTCCGGGAGGCAGGCTCACCGGGGTGTCCCAGGCGGGCGCGGGGCACACTCCCGGGTAATCCTCGGCCCGGAGGAACCAGGGGTCCGTGCGCGGTCCGGGTTGTTGGAAGAGCAGGGTCCACTGGGCCTGGTCGGCGGTGGACCCGGACAGGGCGAGCCATCTGGCGCGGGAGCCGTGCAGGGCCGCTTCTCCGGAGGTTCCGTCGGGGCCGGTGACCGTGGGTGGGCGGTTCCCGATGGGGGCCCGCCAGAACACGCCGCCGTACCCGGCCCCGGGGCGGCCGTTGGTGGCGGGGCTGCCGATGCTCAGCTCCGCGCTCGAGGTGTTGCGCAGCGCCGAACGCAGGTCCAGCACCCAGGTCGTGTCGTCCAGGGGCAGGGCACGCAGGGTCCGTTCCTCGCGCAGGAGCTCGTTGCCTTCGGGGCCGGTCCAGGTGAGCAGCTCGGTCGCCCGGTCGGGGTGGCGGTCGTTCCAGGAAAGGTGTTCTTGGCGGCCGTGGTTGTCGAGCATGACCGACCCGCGGTCCCGGATGTAGGTCCGCCCGCCCCAGAAACTGGCCCCGGAGAGGTCGGCCAGGGTCACGCTGACGCCCAGGTGGTGGAGGTGGTCTTCGGGGCGGATCTCGGTCACCTCCACCCCGGCGAGGGTGCGCACGGGGTGGAGGTAGGGGCGCGGGGAGAGTTCGAGGGGGATGGACTCGCCGCTGTGGCGGGTGGCCACGACGGTGCGGCCGACGGACAGGTTCACGTTCGTGCCTCCGTGGTCGGGGCGGGTGCGGGGGGTTGGGCCCAGGCGGCGCCGAGCTCGGAGAACAGGGTGAGGGTGCGTGCGCTCTCGTGCACCAGCGGGGTGACCCCGGGGATGCTCCGATGGGTGACGCCCTCGTGTTCGTACGCGTCTTGGTGCTCGGCGGGGACGGGAAGGGGGTCGGGTGCCGTGCGCACGGCCTCTAGGACGTGGGTGAAGCCGCGGGTGCGCTCCGGGGGCACGAGGAGGGGGGAACCGTGGCGCACGTGCGCCACCAGGTTGTCCATCAGGTCGACGCGTCCGTGGGTGGTGGTTCGGGGTGGTTGTCCGGGCCGGTGCAGGGTGAGGCGGTCCAGGGTGTACTCCAGCGTCAGGCTGGCCCGGTCGCCGTGCACGGTGATCGCTGGCGGTTGGCTTTCGGGGGCGCACAGGGTGACGGCGACGGTGACCGTGGTGCCGGCCTCGGTGCGCAGTCGCAGGGAGGAGGTGTCGTCGCTCTCGATGGGGTGGGCGCGGTACATCTCCAGTTCCAGGGCCCGGGGCGCCGTGGTCTCGGCGTCGGCCAGTGCCAGCGCGTTGGCCACGGCGTGGGCGAAGGGGTTGGTGAGTGCCCCGTCCACCACGTCGTGTCCGTCGAGCGTGCGCCGTCCGGCCCAAGGGGCGCGGTCGTAGTAGGCGGAGGTGCGTTTCCAGGCGCCGGCCGCGCCGATCCCGCGTGGGGTGCCCAGAACCCCTTCGCGGAGCAGTCGGCCCACTTCGGCGATCGCCTCTGAGCCCAGGCTTTGGAAGCCGATCTGGCATGCGCGTCCGGCCGAACGCGCTGCCTCCTCCAGCTGTGTGAGCTGGGTCAGGGAGGAGGTGGTGGGTTTCTCCAGGAGCAGGTGCGAGCCGTGCTCCAGGGCGGTGGCGGCCAGGGGCAGGTGGGTGTGGATGGGGGTCACCAGGACGGTGATGCGCGCCTGTGTGCGGCGGAGGGCCGTGTCCAGGTCGTCGAAGAAGGGGACGTGGCCGTGGCCCTCGAGGTCGTCGTCGGGTTCGGGCGGCTTGCGGTCGCAGACCCCGGCCAGGCGGACGGTTCCCGCCTTCGCTAGCGGCAGGAGCGCGCGCAGGTGGGAGCGGCCGTGTCCGTGGAGGCCCACGAGCAGGAGCGGGATCGGGGAGCTTCGGTTCATGGGTGGGCTTCCTCGAGCAGGTCGGTCACGCGCACGGGGGTGCCTGAGTCCATGGCCGCGTTGGCCGCCAGTCCGGTCAGCAGGGCGTTGCCGCCGTCGGCGTGGTCGGGGCGGATCCCGTCGTCGCCCCCGCCGAAGAGGGAGTCGAGCATGGCGGTGTCGCCGCCCCCGTGTCCCCCGCCGCCGACACTGGTGGGGATCTCTTCCGGGGGTTGCCAGTGGCGGCGCAGCAGGAGCCGGGCCGTGGTGTTCTCCTTGGGTGCGGGCATGCCGCGGACGGGGTGGGTCTCGTCGTGGTCCGGTGCGGTGCTGGCGAACTCGGTCATGTCGAGCTCGAGCCGGCCGCGGCTGCCGGTGATACTGAGGCGGTAGCCCTCCCAGGGCGCGTAGGCCACGAGGTGGTAGCTCAGGCGTACTCCGGTGTCGTATCTGACCAGGACGGACATGTCGTCCTCGATGGTGATGCCGGGGCCGAAGACGTTGAGGTCGCGCTGGTAGCCGTCTTCGTGTTCGGCGTCCAGGTACAGGGCGGTCATGTCGGGGCTGTCCCGCATGTGCAGGGCGAAGGGGTCCTTCTCCGCGGACTCGGAACCGTGGCCGCGTTCGTAGCCGGTGGCGTGGCCGTGGCGCCGTCCGTTGTCCTGCCCGTAGAAGAACAGGCCGCCCCAGGCGAAGACCTCCTCGGGCCGGGCGCCCACCCACCAGTTGACCAGGTCGAAGTGGTGGCTTGCCTTGTGGACCAGCAGCCCGCCGGACTGGGTCTTGTCCCGGTGCCAGCGGCGGAAGTAGTCGGCGCCGTGGCGCAGGTCGAGCAGCCACTCGAAGTGGACCGAACCCACCTCGCCGATGGCGCCGGAGGCGATGAGGTCGCGCACTTGGCGGTGGACGGGGTTGTAGCGGTAGTTGAAGCCGACCGTCACCCGGCCGCCAGTACGCGCCTGGGCGGCGTTGATCCGGCGCAGGCCCTCGATGTCGGCGGTCATGGGTTTCTCGGTGATGGCGTCGACCCCGGCTTCCAGGGCGGCCACGACGTAGTCGGCGTGGGTGCGGTCGACGGTGCACACGATCACTTCGTCGACCGCCTGCTCGCTGAGCATGCGGGTGAAGTCCTCGGCGCTGTATGTGGGAACCGGGTCGCCGCCGCTGTCGGTGACGATCCGGTTGTGCACGGCCATCCGCGTGCGGTTGGTGTCGCACAGGGCCACCAGGCGCCCCCGGTCGCTGTGGGTGCCCACGAGGGCGTGGGTGTACATCCGTGCGCGGGAGCCCGTACCGACGATCGCGTAGCTGCGTTGAGTGGTGTCGTTCACAAGGCGCATGGTAAACGCTTTCCCCAGCGGGCCACAAGGGCCCGCAAGACACCTTGGGGATCACTGGCAGAGGAAAGCCACCACCGAAGGGTGGCTCTATGAATTCACATGAATACCCAAAGTGATCATTCCGACAGAAAGAGCCGCCGACTGGAAAATAACGATCTGGTGCGTGCTTCGAGTTCGGGCGGAAACAGGGCGTTGACAGCCCCGAAACCCGGTGCTAGAAACTGACTATCTTAGTAACTGGATAGCGCTTACCAAGCCTTGGCCTGCGAAATCCACCGGTGTCCTTGGACACACTGCGTAGGCGCTTGTCCATCATCAGCGCGTTTTCCGACCAGATTGGCGGTCCCCCATGAACCCCGGTCCAGGCGTGCGGGTCGCGTGCGCTTCGGTGTCGGGAGGAGGTGTGTCGTCTTGACCGCTCTTCTGAACAGGGAGCAGAAGTCAGCCGACCGTGCCGACACCCGAACCCCGCGGCGCAAACAGACCACCAGCAAGAACGGTCGCAGGTACGAGAACCTCGCCGCCTTCGGCTTCCTCGCACCGTGGTTTCTGGGGCTCGGCCTCATTACAGCCGGTCCCCTCCTCGCTTCCCTGTACTTCTCCTTCACGGACTACAACCTGATCGGCTCCCACCAGTGGGTGGGGCTGGAGAACTACGAACGGATGCTGTCCGACACGCGCCTGCACAGCGCGCTGCGGGTCACCTTCGTCTACGTGTTCGTGTCAGTGCCCCTCCAGCTCGCCCTCGCGCTGGCACTGGCGATGGTCCTCGACCGGGGACTCCGAGGGCTGGCCCTGTACCGGTCGATCTACTACCTGCCCTCCCTCTTGGGCGGCAGCGTGGCGGTCGCCATCTTGTGGCGCCAGGTGTTCGGGGCGGAGGGCCTGGTCAACCAGGTCCTGGCCTTCTTCGGGGTCCAAGGCGAAGGCTGGGTGTCGCACCCCGACTACGCGCTGGGCACACTCGTGATCCTCAACGTGTGGACCTTCGGTGCGCCGATGGTCATCTTCCTGGCAGGTCTCCGGCAGATCCCGGCCATGTACTACGAGGCCGCGGCAGTGGACGGGGCCAGCCCGGTGCACCGGTTCTGGCACATCACGGTCCCGATGCTCACGCCGATCATCTTCTTCAACCTCGTGCTGCAGTTCATCAACGCCTTCCAGACCTTTACCCAGGCGTTCATCGTCAGCGGTGGGACCGGAGGTCCGTCCGACTCCACGCTCTTCTACACCCTCTACCTGTACCAACGCGGTTTCGGAGCCTTCGACATGGGCTACGCGTCCGCGATGGCCTGGCTGCTCCTGATGATCATCGGGGGGTTCACAGCGGTGAACTTCCTCGCCTCCAAGTACTGGGTCTTCTATGGCGACTGAGACCGCGGCACCGGCGACACGCAAACAGCGGGACCGGGCCCAACGCACACGACGGCTGTTCATCCACATCGGTCTGATCGGCTTCGGCCTGATCATGCTCTACCCGCTGCTGTGGATGCTCTCCAGCTCCTTCAAGCCCACCGCCGAGATCTTCCGCGATCCCGGGCTGATCCCTTGGAACTTCACCCCCAGCAACTGGGTCGAGGGGTGGAACGCGCTGGAGTTCCCGTTCCACCGCTACCTCCTGAACTCGGCGGTCGTGGTAGCCGGAGCGATCATCGGCAACCTGATCGGGTGCTCGATGGCCGCCTACGCCTTCGCCCGCCTGGAGTTCCGCGGCAAGAGACTGTTCTTCGCGATCATGCTCGCCACGATCATGCTGCCGATCCACGTGGTCATCGTTCCGCAGTACATCCTGTTCGCGAACCTGGACTGGATCAACACCTTCTACCCGCTGATCGTGCCCAAGCTCCTGGCCACGGACGCCTTCTTCATCTTCCTGATGGTGCAGTTCATCCGCGGACTCCCCCGGGACCTGGACGAGGCCGCCCGCATCGACGGCTGCGGTCACGTACGCATCTTCTGCCAGATCATCCTCCCGCTGTCCATGCCGGCCCTGGCCACCACGGCGATCTTCACCTTCATCTGGACCTGGAACGACTTCTTCAGTCAGCTGATCTTCCTGACCAGCCCCGACATGTACACGGTCCCGGTGGCCCTGCGGACCTTCGTCGACTCCACCTCCCAGACCTCTTGGGGCCCGCTCTTCGCCATGTCCGTCGTGGCCTTGGGCCCCGTCTTCGGTTTCTTCCTGGCTGGCCAGCGCTACCTCGTCAAAGGCATCGCGACCACCGGAATCAAGTAGCGGAAAGGAAGACCCACCATGGTCCCCACTACCAGGGGCGGGCGCTTTCGGCGCCGCCTGCTCACCACGACCGCGGCGGCCGCCGCCCTGGTCATGGCCGCGACCGCCTGCGGCGGCTCCGACTCCGAGGACGGTGCGGTCCAGCTGCGCTTCTCCTGGTGGGGCGCCGACGACCGGCACACCACCCTGCAGGAGGTCATCGAGGTCTTCGAGGAGGAGAACCCCGATATCCGGATCGCCGGGGACTACACCGACTTCTTCTCCTATTGGGACCGCCTGGCCACCAGCACCGCGGCCAACGACACTCCCGACATCATCATGCAGGACGAGACCTACCTGCGTGAGTACGGCGACCGCGGCGCCTTGGCCGACCTCGGCGAGTTCGAGGACACCCTCGACCTGTCCCGCATCGACCCGAACGTCGCCGAGAGCGGCGAAGTGGACGGGCAGACCTTCGGCGCCGCCACCGGGGTGAACGCCTCCGTGATCCTGGCCGACCCCCAGGCCTTCGAAGAGGCTGGCGTGGACATGCCCGACGACACCACCTGGACCTGGGACGACTTCATCGAGATGTCGGTGGAGATCAGCGAGGCGACCGATGGAGAGATCGTCGGTACCCAGGGCATGACCAACGAGAACGGTTTCCACATCTTCGCCCGTCAACACGGCGAGAACCTCTTCAACGAGGACGGCGAGCTGGCCTTCTCCCCCGAGACACTGGCCAGCTGGTACGAGATCACCGAACGCACGCTGGAGGCCGGGGGGCAGCCCAGCGCGACCGAGGGTGTGGAGATCGCGGCCGAGGGGCCCGACCAGTCCGTGCTGGCCACCCACACCGGCGCCACGGCGCACTTCTGGACCAACCAGCTCGGCGCGACCACCGATGCTTCTGGCCGCGACATCGAGATCCTACGCTTCCCGGGCGAGACGGAGAACGAGCGCACCGGCACGTACTTCAAGCCCGCGATGTACTACTCCGTGGCGGCCGACAGTGATCACCCGGAAGAGGCCGCGCGCTTCGTCGACTTCATGCTCAACAGCACCGAAGCCGCCGAGCTGACCCTCTCCGACCTGGGCCTTCCCGCCAACCTCGATGTGCGGGAGGCCATCACCGACGACCTGCCCGCGGCAGACGAGCGCGGTGCGGACTTCCTGGCCGAGGTCGAGGAGGAGATCGTCGACGGCAACCCGCCCCCGCCGATCGGATCCGGCGAGATCGTGGACATCAACGAGCGGGTCTACCAGGAACTGGTCTTCGGCAACCTCACCGCCGACCAGGCTGCCGAGCAGTTCATCGAGGACTTGGAGGCCGCTATCGGAACCGGCCACTGATCCCGCACCACCCCGCTGAAGGAAGAGCAATACCCCAGTGTTCAGCAGATGCATTTAGCAGAAGGGTAAATCCCCCCATGAACCGTTACTCGGGTAAGAAGCGCACACCGCGCCGACACCGTTCCCTGATCGCCCCGACCGCGGCGGCCGCCGCCCTGGTCATGGCCGCGACCGCCTGCGGAGGAGGCTCCTCCGCGGACGGTGAGGCCGTCGAGCTGCGCTTCTCCTGGTGGGGCGCCGACGACCGGCACGCCACCCTGCAGGAGGTCATCGAGGTCTTCGAGGAAGAGAACCCCGACATCCGGATCGCCGGGGACTACACCGATTGGGACTCCTACTGGGACCGCCTGGCCACCAGCACGGCCGCCAACGACGCCCCCGACATCATCATGCAGGAAGAGCGGTACCTGCGCGAGTACGGCGACCGCGGCGCCCTCGTCGACCTCGGCGAGTACGAGGACACCCTCGACCTGTCCGGCCTGGACCCGCTGGTGGCCGAGAGCGGTGACTTGGACGGGCAGACCTTCGGGATCGCCACCGGGGTGAACGCCTACGCGGTCCTGGCCGACCCGGAGGCGTTCGAGGAAGCCGGCGTGGACATGCCCGACGACGAGAACTGGACGTGGGACGACTACGTCGAGGTGGCCAACGCGATCACCGAGGGCTCCGACGAGGAGCTCGTCGGTGTGCAGAGCATGGCCTACAACGAGAGCGGCTTCCAGATCTTCGCCCGGCAGCAGGGGGAGAACCTCTACGAGGAGGACGGCAGCCTCGCCTTCTCCGAGGAGACCCTGGCCGAGTGGTTCCAGGTCACCAGCGACCTGTTGGAGGACGGCGGACAGCCCAGTGCGGCGGAGAGCGTGGAGATCGAGGCCGGCGGCCCCGACCAGTCCGTGCTGGCCACCAACCAGGGCGCCATGGCCCATTTCTGGACCAACCAGCTGGGCGGGATCACTGAGTCCTCCGGGCGTGAACTGGAGCTGCTGCGCTACCCGGGTGAGACCGATAGCGAGCGCACCGGGATGTACTTCAAGCCCGCGATGTTCTACTCGGTCAACTCGGGGTCGGACCACCCGGAGGAGGCCGTGAGGTTCGTGGACTTCATGGTCAACAGCGAAGAGGCGGCTGAACTGAACCTCTCCGACCTGGGTCTTCCCGCCAACGAGGAGGTGCGCGAGCACATCCTCGATGATCTGCCGGAGGCTGACGAGCGCAGCGCCGCGTTCATGGACGAGATCGGCGACAGCATCGTCGACGGCAACCCGCCCCCGCCGATCGGCGCGGGTGAGGTCGTGGAGATCACCAAGCGCATCACCGACGAGATGTCCTTCGGCGAGCTGACGCCGGAGGAGGCGGCCGAGCAGTTCACGGCGGAGGTCGAGGCGGCGACGGGTGGTGAATGAGCCCTCGTCTGACTGAGCGCTAGTGTGGGCGCGCCGGGAGCGCGCCCACGTGGGCCCCCGGGGAGAAGCTCCCCCCGGGGGCACGTATGCGTGTGGCGAGCGCTCAGGAGCCCAGGAAACGCAGTACGGCGAGCACGCGGCGGCTGTATTCCGGGGTGTGGGACAGTTCCAGTTTGTCGAAGATGGCGTTGATGTGCTTCTCCACCGCGCTGAGGGACACGAACAGCCGCTCCGCGATGGCCGTGTTGCTCAACCCCTGTGCCATGGTCTCCAGCACGTTGCGCTCGCGCGGGGTCAGACGGGCCAGCGGGTCGGTGTGCGTGGTTCGGGCCAGCAGCTGCCGGACGACCTCCGGATCGAAGGCCGCTCCCCCGGCCGCCACCCGGTCCAATGCGTCCAGGAACTCCCCCACCTGCGCCACCCGGTCCTTGAGCAGATAGCCGACCTTCTCCGGGGCGCCGGTGAGCAGCTCGGTTGCGTACCGCTGTTCCACGTACTGCGAGAGCACCAGGACGGCCACCTCCGGTTGCTCGGCGCGGATCCGCAGCGCCGCGCGCAATCCTTCGTCGGTGTGGGTCGGCGGCATTCGCACGTCCACCACTGCCGCGTCGGGGCGGTGTTCGGCAACAGCCTGGAGGAGCCCTTCACCGTCCCCGGCCGCCGCCACGACCTCGTGGCTCTCTTCCTCCAACAGTCTGACCAGGCCCTCTCGCAGCAGTACCGAGTCGTCGGCGATCACCAGGCGCATGCGGGCCTCCGTGTTCGTGCGGTGGGGTGTTCATCGGTGCAGTGGCAGGGTGGCGCGCACCGTGGTGGGGCCGCCGACCGGGCTGTCCACTCTCAGTGTGCCGTCCAGGGCGTTCACCCGCCGGGCCAGGCCGGTCAGCCCGCCGTTTTTGGTGTCGGCTCCGCCGCGGCCGTGGTCGGAGACCACCAGTTCCACCCGGTCCCCGTCAGAGTTCAGGTCGACCATCACCTCGTCGGCACCGGAGTGCTTGACGGCGTTGGTCATGGCCTCGCGGGCCACGAAGTACACGGCGGTGGCCAACTCCTGCGGCAGCGGTTCGGACAGGCGGTGCCGGAAGACGACCGGGAGCGGGCCGCGCTCGGCCGCCTCCGTGAGGGCGGCCTCCAAACCCAGGGTGTCCAACGCGGTCGGGTAGATCCGCCAGGCCACCTCGCGCAGTTCGTCCAATAGCACCCGCGACTCAGTGTGGGCCTGCCGCACCAGAGTTGCGGAGCGCTCGGGGTCGCTGCCGCGCTGGGCCCGCCCGAGCAGCATGGCCAGCGCCACCACCCGCTGCTGCACCCCGTCGTGCAGGTCGCGTTCGATCCGGCGCCGCTCCTCGTCCACGGCGCGCACGATTCCCGTCCGGGTCTGGGTGAGTTCGTCGATGCGCCGGTGCAGCAGGTCCTCGGATGTGGGGCCGAGCATCGTCCGGGCCAGCCACCGGTCGAGGCCGACGGCGAAAGCGACCAGTGCCCACAGGACCACCAGGATCACCAGGGCGGCGGCGAGGCCGACATTCGCACTGGAGGTGTATACACCCACCCCGGGCCAGGACAGCGCTATGTCGGACGTGGTTCCCGTGGCGACCTGTATCGCCACCCCGGAGAGCAGGAGTGAGATCGTGAAGCCCACCACGAAGACCAGGTAGAGAGCTGTCAGGTGCAAGGGGAAACGGACGAGCAGGTAGGCCGCCCGGCCCCTGGTACCCGCCTCCGGCCTGATGGTCGCACCCATCCAGAAGGCCAGCCGGTCCAGGTCCCGGTCACTCAGCCACCGAGTCCACGCCCGGACCGCCCGCCGTGCCCGCGGCCACACCGGGGGCCACACGAGCCCGGCCAGCAGGGCCAGGGCCGACAACGGCGCCCACAACAGCGTCAACACCGTCAACGGCAGCCCCATCCACAGGCCGACGAACTCCCGTGCGCGCCGTCGCGCGTGCGCCCACACCCCGCGCACGCGAAGACCGACTCCGCTTCCTCCGCCCACGGCCCACTCCCCGTTCTCAGGCATCCCGGCGCTGCAGCACCAGTGCTCCGGCCGTCAGGGCGGCGGCCGTCCAGACCATGAGTACCACCAGACCAACCGGCGGGGAGAGCAGCTCCTCCATGGGACCGAGGATGAAGTCGCTGTCGAGGAAGGGCACACCCGCGGTCAAGGGCAACCGGACGAAGAGGTTCCCGGTATCGACCAGGTGCGCAGACTTTCCGCGCCCACACCCAGTTTCGCCGCGACGGCCTTGACCGCCGCGTTGGTGGAGGCGTAGTCGCCTCGGGTCTGCCGCGGACCAGGCACACGGTGCGTTCACGCAGTTCAGTGGGGTATTGCTTGGGCATGATGGCTCCAATCCATCCAAGGATCGGAGTCTCCAACACAACCGGGGAGATTCAGCGGTAGGACCAGCCGGACCAGCGCTCGACGGCCACCAGGATGACCGCCGCCGAGGGCGGGGTGGCCTGGTATTGCCGGTACCGGGCAGTGAGCTCGTCCCGCGCGCGGGCCCAGTCCGGCCCAGAGTGCTCGATCCGGGCCAGGCCGTCCGCGCGCACCCACCACAGGCGCGTCCAGTCGTCGTCGTACTCGTCCACCAACAGCGACGCACGGGGGTTCCCGGCGATGTTGCGCAGGCGTTTGAGGTCGCGGGTGGACTTCGGCTTGCTGTCCACGGCGATGGCCAGCGTGTCTCCGTAGGCGGCGAAGGTGACCGGTACCAGGTGCGGTTGTCCCGCACCGTCCACGGTGGCCAGCCGCGCAACGCGACCGGCCGCGAAAGCATCCCGGGCCCGCGCGGCGCTCCACCTCATCGGCTCGGTCCCTTCAGATCGGCGGGAAGTGCCCTGATGCTCGAAATCATCCGTACGCGAATGGTGCCCCGCTCCCCCACGGACGGGAGCGGGGCACCGGCTTACCAGCCCTGCCTGGGCCTACTGCGCGGGGAAGCGCAACGTGGCGCCGACCTCGGAACTGGGCACGCCGTGGTCGAGCAGCTCGGTGAACCCGGCGTGGGACATCACGGCCGCTCGCAGCATCAGTGCGCTGGCCGGAGCCTTGAAGCCCGCTTCCGGGTCGTCCAGGCCCTTGGGTGAGGAGTCCACCAGCACCGGCGAGTTGTGGGAACCCCACAGCTCGGGCTCGTCCTCGCGGTCGGCCCCCAGGAGCAGGGTCTCCACCCGGGCCTCCGACAGCATCGGAAGGAGCGGTGTCCTGCCTTGGACCGCCTGGTCGTGGGCGAGCTTGCGCTTGTATTCGGACAGGGTCTGGTCGTGCTCTTCGAGTACGAGCTCGCGCAGGCACTCCTCTGCGGTCTCGTGCAGACGTTCCTCGGCGTCAGCCCCGCCCCGGCCCCCCGCGACCACCTTGATCGGAATGGACAGCTGCCGCGGGCCGAGGTTGTCCCGCAGGTAGGCGATGGCCTCGTCGTCGCCTCCCACGATGATCACCGCGGCGTCGACCTTGCGCACCGCGTCGCGGACCATTTCGGCGACCGCGGCGGTGTTCTCCCGCCAGATGTCCTGGGCGGTTCCGGTGTCGGCGCGGCGGCCGCCCGCGTCACCGCGCTGGCCGGGATAGATCCGGCTCTGTCCGTCGATGTTCTGCAGGTTCTCGCCTTGTGCCTCCTGCTCCAGGACCGGTTGACCGGCGGGGTGGGACGGGTAGGCGAACACCTTGGCCTTGACCCGGTCCAGGGCCACGAGGACGTAGGGCAGCCTGCGTCCGCGGTCGATGGCCAAGGGGAGGGCGTCCGGCACGGGAAGGAACGAGGCCCGGTCCTGGCTGGGCGGTTCAGCGAGGGTGTGCGCCCCCAACAGGCGGCCTTCGGAGGCGTAGAGGGCTTGGCCGTGGTTCCCGAAGGAGCGGGAGGACCCCTGCCCTACGGCCTCCTCGAGGACATCGAGAGTGGCCTCGTCGGTGCCGAGCGCGGCCAGCTCCTCTCTCAGGTGCCGCCAGCGCAACTCGATCTTCTTGCTGGCGTCCGTGGTGTCGCGGGTGGTGTCCAGGTGCACCGAGGCCACCGGGCCGTCACTTTCGTACAGAGGTCGCAGAAAACCAAGATCCATAGTCCGCGGGGCGCGTGTACCCCGCCCCGCCCACCTCCTTCTGGGGTCGGCCTGGGAGTCATCCTGACCGGCCATGGTGGGTTGTGTCATTCGTCCACGTCGAACCAGACACGGTCCTTGCCCGATGATTCCCAGGTTTTTCCCGTTGCCCCCGCCCCGGCGCGGTCAAGGGGTGCCGGGGCGGGTCCCGGAGTCGGCGAGGGCCCGGTCGATGACCCGGTTGGTGAGCACCTTGGCCGCGACCGCGGCCAGGACCAGGCTGATGACCGCGGAGAGCAGGTAGGGCGCAGACAGGGAGAGCGTCCGCCCCAGGGCGGGTTCGGTGAGTGAGGCCAGCGCACCGCCCAGAGCCGTGCCGAGCGGAAGCATGCCCCAGGAGAACATGCGGTGTGCACTGAAGACCCGGGACCTCAGCGCGTCGGGGATGACGCGCTGGTACAGGGACAGGACCGTCACGTTCCACCACATCCCACCGAAACCGAGCAGGAACATAGCCGCCGCGAACACCGCGACGTGGTGTACCAGGCCCATCGTCGCGGTCATGAGCCCCTGTGAGGCCAGGACCAGGACGAGGGTGGTGGACGTGCGAACCCGCGCGGTGATCGCGGGTACCACGACCGACCCCAGGACCGCCCCGGCCGCCGAGAGGGTCAGCAGGAGCGCATAGCCCTGCGGTCCCAGGTCCAGGACATCGCGGGCGAAGAGCACCAGGATCGTCGCGGTCAGGGCCGCCGCCAGGTTGGATACCCCCGACACCAGCGCCAGGGGGCGCATCATGGGGTGCCGCCAGAGCCATGCTAGGCCTCGGGCGAGCATGGTCCGGATCGGCTCGCGGGGCCCGGCCTGCTTGGCGGGTTCGAAGTCGCCGCGCAGCGTGCACAGGGCGACCACGGCCAGCAGAATGAGGACGGCCTGGGCACCGAAGGCCAGAGCGGTGGAGACCGCCACCAGGACCCCGGCGAGCGGGGCGCCCGCGAACCGGTCCAGGACCTGCTCCACCCCCTGGAGGGTCCCGTTGGCCCGCTCCAGACGCGATGCCGGCACGACCGCGGGCAGCACGGAGTGCGTGGTGTTGTCGAACAGCACCTCGCACACCCCGACCAGCAGCGCCACCGCCACCAGGAGCGGGATCGATGCGGCGTCCCAGACGATGACAGCGGTCAGGGCCGCCAACAGCACCGCCTTGGCGCCCCCAGCGGCCACCATCAGGCGGCGCCGGTCCATCCGGTCCCCGAGCACCCCCGCGAACAGGGCGAACAGCAGCCAGGGCAGGCGGGTGGCCGCGCCGACGGCCGAGACCAGGAAGGGGTCGTCGGTGAGCGTGGCGGCGTACCAAGGCAGGGCGACAACCGCGATACCGTCCCCCAGGTTGCCCAGGCCGCTGGCCGCGAGCAACCGCCAGTAGTCGCGCCCCAGGGGTTCGCGGCGGCGTCCGGAGACAGCGCGAGCGTGTTCGCGGCGGGACACGGCGGCCTTTCGTCGGGGGTGTCGGGGTTCAAAGGTTGGCAGTCTACGAACGGGATCCGACAGTTCCTTCTGCGGCGGGCAGAAGCACTGGTCAGAAGGGGCCCGGAAGCTGACCGGAGGTGAACGGCAACTGTCGGGTGCGGGTGGTGTCCCCGTCCCTAATTTGGATGGTGAACGAGGGAGGCACGAATGCTGGACCGATTGAACGAGGCGCTCGAGCGGGTCGAGCGGGACCCGGGTGAGCCGGTGGACGTGGCCGCGATGGCGCGGACCACACTCACCTCCGAGCACCACTTCCGGCGGATGTTCGCGGCGCTGTCCGGGATGCCGCTGTCGGAGTACGTGCGTCGGCGTCGGCTCACGCTGGCCGGGGCCGAGGTGATCGAGGGCCGGGACACCCTGCTCGACATCGCCGTCCGCTACGGCTACGGGTCGGCGGAGGCCTTCGGCCGGGCGTTCCGGGCCATGCACGGGATCAGCCCGGGCGATGCCCGCCGGTCGGGTGCCGCGCTCAACTCCCAGTCACGGCTGACCTTCCACCTCACCATCGAAGGGAACACCACCATGCGCTACCGCATCGTCGAGAAGGAGGCTTTCCGCCTCGTCGGCCCCAAGGCCCGGGTTCCGCTCGTCTACGAGGGCGTCAACCCCGCCATGGCCGAGTTCGTCAAGAGCATCGGGGACGCCACCTACGAGCGGCTCGAGGAACTGTCCGACCAGGAGCCCCACGGCGGCTTGTCGGTCACCGTCACCCATGACCCCGACCGGCGGGAGGGCAGCGACGTCGACTACTACGTGGCGGCCGCCACCTCCGCCACCGAGACCCCCGACGGGATGGAGGCACTGGACGTGCCCGCGGGCACCTGGGTGGTCTTCCCGTTCGAGCGGTTCACCTTCCCCGAGGCCATCCAGCACATCTGGGTCTACGCCTACTCCGAGTGGTTCCCGTCCAACCCCTCCTACCAGCACAAGCACGGGCCGGAGCTGTTGAGCGTGGAGTACGGCGAGGAGGACGAGACCGTCGCCTCGGGTGAGCTGTGGCTGCCGGTGGAGAAGACCGCGGGTTAGGCCGCCGAGTGGTCGGGGGAACCCCACCCCCGGCCCTCACGAAATCCGAACTTGACTTCCTCCCTCTCGTGTAAGCGAGAGGGATTCCGACCAGACCCGGGGTCTGGTGGCGCTGTCCGCCTCGCGGCGGCAGCTGGTTCCTGCTTCGCTGACATGGCTACCCAGAGGTCTCCGCAGGCTGGCACGGTTCACCGTAAACGGCTCGTCCATCCGCGCTTTTCGGTGTTCTCGGCCGCGTTCACATCCGCATGATCTGTATGCGCACACCTGGTGCACCGATAGCGCG